>CALDCO010000239.1 GCA_937937185.1 uncultured Flavobacteriaceae bacterium | reverse complement strand
ATTTTCATCTTTAATAACGTTGTTGTTACGTTATGAAATACTACAAACCTTTAATGACTTTTTAAAATAAGGACTGTTGTTTGTAGGGGCTTTCATGTTCTAAAAGCCATTTTTTTCTGTGTAGCCCTCCTGCATAACCCGTTAGGTTTCCATCGCTACCAATAACGCGATGACAGGGTACAATAATCCATAGTGGGTTTTTACCATTAGCATTAGCTACCGCTCTAATTGCTTTTACATCTCCTAATTGTTTTGAAAGTTGCAAATAAGACCTTGTTTCGCCGAAAGGAATGGTTAATAACGCCTCCCAAACACGTTGTTGAAAAACGGTACCTTTAGCATTTAATTTTAAGCTGAATCTTTCTCGTTCACCATTAAAATACTCGTTTAATTGAAAAACGCAATCTTCAAGAAGTTCTGGAATAATAGTAGAAATGGTGTCTGTTTTATTTAATATTGAAACGCTCATAATGCCATTTACATCGCCCGTAATTTTAGCAATTCCTAATGGTGTTTTTACAGAACATTCTTCCATTAAACATCGAGATTCTCATCGGTTATAATGCCTAGTTTTTTAGCTCTGGCTTCCCAGCTTTTTCGAGCTTGCAATTGCAAATCGGAAACATTATCACTCTCATCCATAATTTCTAAGCCTAATAAGGTTTCTATAACATCTTCCATTGTTACTAAACCGCTTACAGTGCCATATTCATCAACGACTAAAGCCATATGGTTTCTGGTTTCTACAAGTTGCTCAAATAATTTAGGGATCGCTAAATCGCGATTAATAATGATAATATGACGTTTAATTTCTGATAACTTTTTAGAACCGTGACCTAAGGCCATTTCTTTATAAATTTCATCTTTTAAAACCAAGCCTTTTATATTGTCTTCAGAATCGGTATAGACAGGAATTCTTGAAAAGCGCAAATTAAGGTTTTTATTAAAAAAAGCTTCAATGCTAGTCTCTTCGTTTTCTGTTTTCATGACTGTTCTGGGCGTCATAATATTCTTTGCCATAACATCTTTAAATGTTAACAAATTTTTAATGACTTTACTCTCGCTTTCCAGAAAAACACCTTCTTCGTGTGCCATATCGGTCATAACATGAAAATCTTCTCTACTAAGAACACTGCCATGATGCCCTTTTCCTCCAATGAGTTTAGTGGTGAGCTGTAAAACCCATAAAATACCTGTCCATTTTAAAGGGAAAATTAACATTTTTAATGCCTTGGTTGTAAAATTGGCCAAGCCTTTCCAATAGGTCGCGCCAATCGTTTTTGGGATAATTTCTGAAGCCACTAAAATTAAGATCGTCATAATAGAAGACACAATACCTACCATGATATCTTCTGTATACTCAATTCCAAAAACAGTTTTAGTTGCAGTCCCATATAATTCTGTATAGGCTACTTTTGCTTGTACACCAACCAATATTGCCCCTACGGTATGCGCTATGGTATTTAAAGTAAGAATAGCAATAAGTGGCCTATCTACATCTTTCTTTAAATTTTCTAAATCGGTTGCAAAGCCTTTCCCTTCTTTCTTTTTAACATTAATAAAGGTAGGAGTAACACTTAGTAAAACAGCTTCCAAGATAGAACACAAAAAAGAAAAGAAAATAGAAATAATGCCGTAGAATAGTAGTAAACCCATTAAAGAAATATTTAATGCTAATTTATATAAAAAAAATAAACGCTTTACAAGAACTCAAATTAAGATATACAAAAAGCATTTTAAACGATAAATAAGCCCTATAACTACAGGGCAAACACATACTTTTATTTCTGAAATTTTGAGGTGATCGTTCTTATCATAAACGGTTTTAAGCCTTTTACCTTTAAAACTTATCTAGTTTGTTGTCCTTTGTGAGTATATTTAGGGTAATTTCACTTAAAACAGAAAATTTTGAGCGGCATTATCTGTCCTTTTCTGGGAAGTATCTTCAGAGAAGACGACATCTAAACACCAATATAGCGTAGATTAGATCTTTGTATTTAGACAAAGAAAACACTAAAAGGCATCTTAGAAATTGAAATTCGAAGACTTAATAATGAAAGCAGAGTTGAATCCAAAAAAACTCTTTTTGATAGACGGATTTGGAGCAATTCTATCGGCTTTTTTATTAGGTGTTGTTCTAGTTAAATTTGAAGAAATATTTGGAATCCCCTCTTCTGTACTATATTTCCTTGCAATGCTACCGATATTCTTTTTGATTTATGACATCTATAGTTATAGGAAACAGTTAAAAATTGGCGTATTATTAAAGGGAATAGCAATACTTAATGTAATGTATTGTGGTGTATCAATCGGATTAGTTTTCTATCATTTCAATACGATTACGATTTTAGGTTGGGCCTATATTATAGTCGAAATTATACTTGTAGGCTTCCTGGCGATGATTGAATATAGCGTGGGAAGAAGCATAATAAAAGCCAGTAGATAACACGGTTTATAGAATCCCTAGTACTTGCCAAACCCAAAGGGTCGTACTTATTTAAAGAGCACCAAATTTTAGTGAGTAATTTTAAGTCGGAAATGATTTAGCTATATTACTCAAAAAGCGCTTTTAACTCTGTAGCATCCTCAGGTTTTATTTTTTTGGCAAGCAATAAACTCAATTGCTTTCTACGCAGAGCCGCTTCAAAGCGTTCTCTTTCCAAATCTGTTTCAGGAATAAGTTCGGGCACAGCCGTAGGGCGACCAGTTTCATCTACAGCGACAAAGGTATAAATAGCCTCATTAGCTTTTGTTTTTAAACCAGATTCACGGTCTTCAATCCAAATGTCCATAAACACTTCCATAGAGGTTTTAAAAGCACGGGAAACCTTAGCTTCAACAGTAACCACGCTGCCTAAAGGAATAGCACGATTAAAAGCGACATGATTTACAGAGGCCGTAACGACAATTCGCCTAGAATGTCGTCTCGCAGCAATACCTGCCGCTCGATCCATTCTGGCCAACAATTCACCCCCAAATAAATTATTTATAGGGTTGGTTTCTCCGGGCAAAACCATATCTGTCATTACTGTACGAGATTCTTTAGGTGTTTTTGGGCTCATCAAATTTTATTTAAAATTAGTTTCCGAATGGTCGGGAAACTCATCAAGAAAATACTTGTTCATAAATATATAGCATTTATCTATTTCAGGGGACTAAATCAAGAACAGAAATAACAAATCTATATGCGGTTTAAAAAGGGAAAGTAGATCGTGGTTATTTGAGTTTTTTAACTAATAACCAAGCCTTTCGATTATCATTTCTTTTAATATCCCATAAGGCTTTTAAGGCTTCAGATCTGGTTTCATAACTAGCATAAACAACCTCATGAAGCCCATACTTGTTTTTTCCTATTTTTCTAGCACCATAGCCTTTATTAACTAATTGATTTACCTTTTTAGTAGAATTCTCTTCAATACGGTAAGCCCCAGCGACGATATGATAATTTCCTGTTTGCTTTTCAACATTTAAAGTAAGCGTTGGTAGCGGATTGCTAATCACAAAGGTAGCTTCTTGAATTTTATTTTCTAATTGAGAATTCGCTTCCTGCTGCGCATTTTTGTTATGCGTTTCTATGGTATTCACATAGTAACCAGACATGGCGACACCTCCGAGTGTTAAAGCAATAAGTGCTACAGCAGCGTATTTTAAATAAGGTCGCGCTTTACGTTTCTCGGGTGTCACCGCGATAGGTGTTTTTTCTTCAATAATTTTCACCTCTTCCTTATAAGTTTCTCTGGCTACTATTACTGGCTTTTCTCTAGTCACAACCGGAGAAAATACTTGGGACAAGCCAAAGGCATCGGTTAAATAATTTAAACTGTAAGAAGGTTCAAAAGCAATTTTACCTTCATTATTCAATATTAAATCTCCAATAGTATCAAAGGAAAGGGTTTCGCCTTCAATTAGAAAAGCTTTTAACGCACTAACTCTTTTTTGAATTTTTTTAGAAGCTGTAGCAAAAGGAATTTTTTCGATATCTGCGACATAGTTTGCCAACAAACCATCATTATGTTTTACCTGCTCATTAAAAGAAATTATTTTTTTTGGCGGGCAAAAAGCATTCGTGGTTTCATGTATTCTTGCGGGAACATGTTGTGTAATAAAAGCACCAAATTCAGGCACGATTACACACTCATATCGATATAACAAATCACTTATGTAGTTTTCTAATTGCATAGAAACAAAGTTAAAATTTTTAGAGATATAATAAAATTTAAAGCTTATTAATTACGCCCAGAACTAAAATAACGTATTTTAGAAACTTTAAATTTCACATATAAAATGTCTGAAAACGACTTAATTTACACGCTTGCTTTACAGCACGTTACAAGAATTGGTGACACTACAGCAAAAAAACTAATTACACATTGTGGTTCTGCTGAAGGGGTTTTGAAAGAGAAAAAACAAAATTTGCTAAAGATTGATGGTATTGGTGCAATAACCATTAGCGATTTATATGCTCAAGACCATGTTGAAGCCGCTAGGGCAGAATTAGAGTTTATTAAAACAGAAAACATTAAATGCCACTATTTTAAAGATGAAGACTATCCAGAGCGCTTAAAACATTGTATAGACAGTCCGCTGCTACTATTTTCTAGCGGCGCCATTAATTTAAATAAAAAACATATTATTAGTATTGTGGGTACCCGTAAAATAACCACAAGCGGGATGGTGTTTTGTGAAAAACTAATTGAAGAACTTGCCATTTACGATCCCATCATTATTTCTGGTTTTGCCTACGGTACAGACATTACGGCACACAGGGCTGCGATAAAACATAAACTACAAACCATTGGTTGTTTAGCCCATGGATTAAACCAAATATACCCAAAAGCACATAAAAAGTATGTTGCCGATATAGAACATAATGGTGGGTTTTTTACCGATTTTTGGAGCAGCGATGCCTTTGATAGAAATAATTTTTTAAAACGAAATAGAATCATAGCAGGTCTAAGTGAAGCGACTATCGTTATAGAATCGGCAGAGAAAGGCGGAAGCCTTGTTACGGCTGATATTGCTAACTCTTATAACCGAGACGTTTTTGCGGTTCCAGGACGCACTAGCGATGTATTAAGCGTGGGTTGTAATAACTTAATTAAACAACAAAAGGCGCACTTACTTTCTACTCCTTTAGATGTCCCTTATTTACTAAACTGGCAATTGGAAAATAAGCCACAACCCATTGTTCAAAAGCAATTGTTTGTAGAATTAAATAATGATGAAAAAGCAGTCTATAATTATTTAAAAACACAAAATAAAGAACTGTTAGATACCATAGCCATTAATTGCAATTTGCCTAGTTATAAAATTGCAAGTGTGCTCTTAAATATGGAGCTTAAAGGAGTCGTAAGACCACTTCCAGGAAAGTTATTTGAGGCCATTTAATTACAAAATAAACAATACTTACTTTTTTTAATAACCTACTTTTTCTCTTACTCTAGTTAAGACCTCGTTAGCTACCAATTTCGCTTTTGTAGCTCCTTTGGCTAAAGCTTCATCTATAGCAGGTAAATTGCTCATATAATAGTTGTAAACTTCTCGTTGTTTAGAAAAACGGTGTAAGATTAGTTCATACAATGCCTGTTTCGCATGACCATAACCGTACCCGCCGTTTTCGTAATTGGCTTTCATTTTTGTTATTTCATCCTCTGAAGCCAATAATTTATATATCGCAAAACAATTACATGTCGCCCAATCTTTTGGGGCTTCAAGTGCTGTGCTATCGGTTTGTATGCTCATAATTTGTTTTCGCAATTTTTTTTCAGGTAAAAAGAGGTCTATAATATTACCTTTACTTTTACTCATCTTGGCACCATCGGTCCCAGGAATAAGCATGGTGTTCTCTTGTATTTGGCCTTTTGGCAAAACAAAAGTTTCTCCCATTTTTGCATGAAAACGGGAAGCGACGTCTCTAGTCATTTCAATATGCTGTAACTGATCTTTTCCAACAGGAATAATTTCAGCATCATATAATAAGATATCTGCGGCCATTAACATGGGATAGGTAAATAATCCTGAATTTACATCTTCCAAACGGTCTGCCTTATCTTTAAAACTATGTGCTAATGTTAATCGTTGATAAGGAAAAAAGCAACTTAAATACCAAGATAGTTCTGTGACTTGCGGCACATCGCTTTGCCTGTAAAAGACCGTTTTTTCAATATCTAAACCAAAAGCCAGCCAAGTAGCAGCCGTAGAATACGTATTATTTCGCAGCGTTTTAGCCTCTTTAATTTGCGTTAAAGAATGCATGTCTGCAATAAATAAAAACGATTCGTTTTTTACATTTTTGGCCATTTCTATGGCCGGTAATATTGCGCCTAATACATTTCCTAAATGCGGTGTTCCTGTACTTTGTATTCCTGTTAATATTCTTGCCATGATGCTTCCCACTAAAGTAGGAATCTATTTAAATTAAACAATAATTATACGTTGTTAATTAGCTCTTTTTAAGAAGCTCGCTTTTATAACGTTTGTTTTTCTACTTTTTTAAACAAAAAACAAAGGTAAATCTTTTCTTGTAGTCACTCAATAAATTTAATTAGATTTGAAATCTATGATTGTTTTAAAACATCTTTTTTGGTTAATTTATCGCATTTGGTTTTATATCCTTGTAGCCATTCCTATTCTAGTTTTGTTACCATTGCTATTAATTTCTATACTCAAAGAAAGCTGGTATCCGCTTTTTTTTAGGCTCGCTCGCCTTTGGGCAGGTTTTATTTTAATAGGTATGGGGTTTCGTACCAAAATTGAAAGTGAGCAAGAAATTCATCCAAAAAAGAGCTATATGTTTGTTGCCAATCATACTTCAATGATTGATATTATGTTAATGCTTGTCGTCGCTAAAAACCCTTTTGTGTTTGTTGGCAAGGCCGAGTTGGCAAAAATGCCTTTAGTAGGTTTCTTTTTTAAGCGCACCTCCATTCTGGTAGATCGTAGTAATCAAAAAAGCCGGCAAGCTGTTTTTTTAAGTGCTCAGCGCCGTTTAAATCAAGGTTTAAGCATCTGCATTTTTCCTGAAGGTTTGGTTCCAGATGAGTCCGTATTTTTAGCCGATTTTAAAGACGGTGCCTTTAGATTAGCAATAAACCACCAAATACCTGTTGTTCCAATGACCTTTGCCGATTGTAGAAAACGCTTTTCATACACTTTTTTTAGTGGAGGGCCTGGAAAAATGCGAGTATGTGTTCATAAATTTATTGATACAAAAGGCTTAGTTGTTAAAGATACCAAAGCTTTAAATGAAAAGGTTAGAAAGATCATTTTAGAACAATTAAAAAGCTATAAAAACAAACCATGAAATTTTCAATGTATTTTATGCCAATATAGCTAAATGATATCGTAAAAGAGTGAGATCCTGAAATATCTCTAAGATTCTGATAGGATGACGCTACGAGAAACACTCTGTTTTTCTCTTAAAAACTTAAATCACTTTAATAAAAAAATGAAAGAACTACTGTTTTTTGAAATGGAACTATAAAACGCCTTTGCTGAAACAAAATTCGTCATGCTGAACTGGTTTCAGCATCTCATTATGGAATTAATTTAAATAAGCACCATAAAAAAGCTGTCCCTGGCATAGAACAGCTTTTTTCGTC
>CALDCO010000238.1 GCA_937937185.1 uncultured Flavobacteriaceae bacterium | reverse complement strand
TTTACCAATCTTTTTCAGTTTGCACTTTAGCCCCTTTTACTTTCTTTGCATTTATTTTTTCTTGAACTTTTTGTTCTTGGTTATTCATAGCTTCTAATAGGTTTTTAATTTGCTGAGGCGATAATTGTCCTGGTTGTTGTTGAGGTTGTTGTTTTTTATCTTCATTGCCTTCTTTTCCTTCATCTTTTTTCTCCTCTTTGGGTTTTCCTTTATCGTCTTCTGGTTTGTCGTCACCTTCTTTTTTGTCTTGATCGCCTTTATCTTTCTCGTCTTCTTTGTCTTTGCCTTGGTCTTCTTCCTCTTTTTCGTCTTCGTTTTCTTTATCTTCCTTCTCTTTTTCTTTCTCTTTGTTCTTTTTATTTTCGCCGTCTTTATCTTCTTCTTGCGGATCTTCTTTTTCATTTTTAGCACACTCTTTGGCTAATCCTAAGTTGTAACGCGTTTCTTCATCTTTAGGATTATTTCGCAAGGCATTTTTAAAGGCTTCAACAGCTTCTTTACATTTCTTTTTTTGCATTAAAATATTACCAATATTGTGATATATTTTGTGCTTTTCTGTTTTGTCAGTAGCATTTTTTGCCGCTTCTTGGTTGCGATACAATGCTTCTTCAAAGTTTTCTTTCTCGTAATACGAATGCGCTAAATTATAGGTGCCAGAAACACTTGTAGGTTTAAGAGATATGGCTTTGCGGTATTCTTTTTCTGCTAAGATAAAACGATCGCTTTCAGCCAAGTTATTTGCTTCTGCAACATAATTATTCGCTTTTTGAAGTTTTTTAAGAACCTCTGCATCTTCTTGTGCAAAAGAAAATGCGGAAATTAAGAGGAATACGTGTGTTATTATTTGTTTCATTTGTATTTATGATGGTGATTTATCACTAAATCAGCCTCTAAAATTATTAAACTCTGGGTTATTATTGAGTTAAAGCTTTTATAAAAAATGAGTTTACAACTAAATAATAGAGAGATTTGGTTAATGGTCTAGAAATTGCTTACCAATAAAAGAAACTAGAAATTTTCATTAAATAAATTAAGCTTTTTAAGCCATGCCGTTTTTCGGTCTAATAACAAGATATCTATAAAGAGGAAGAGTATTGCTAACCCTAAAAACCATTGAAAACGGTCTTTAAAATCGGCATACTGTTTGGCTTCAAATTCAGTTTTATCCATTTTATTTAAAAGCTCCCCAATCTCATCTACAACTTTATCGGTTTGTTTTCCATTAACATACACCCCACCGCCTTCATCTGCTATTTTTGCGAGTGTGGTTTCGTTTAGTCTGGTAATAACGGTTTCTCCTTGTTTGTCTTTCTTGTAATTCACCACTACACCATTTCTTTTAATAGGAATGGGCCCACCTTTTGCATCGCCTACGCCTATTGTAAATATTTTTATGCCTTCCTCTTTAGCCTCTTCAGCTAAAGTTGTTGCGGCTTCACTGTGGTCTTCCCCATCTGAAATAATGACAAGCACACGATTGGTTTGTTCTTCATCATCATAATACGTTTTTGCCAATTCTATGGCTTCATCTATGGCTGTTCCTTGTGAAGAAAGCATGTTCGTATTCATATTATGAAGAAACATTTTTGCAGAAGCATAATCGGTAGTGATTGGTAATTGTGGAAATGCTTTTCCTGCATAAGCAATAATACCCACTCGATCACTTCTCAAATTATTAACAATTTGAGTCACCAATTGTTTCGATTTCTCTAAACGATTGGGGGCGATATCTTCTGCGAGCATACTTTTAGAGACATCGATGGCAAATACGATATCGACACCTTCTCTTTTTACGGTTTCTAATTTGGTGCCTATTTTTGGATTCACTAATGCCATACTTATACACCCAAAGGCCAAGCATAAAACAAATAACTTTAAAGCCGATTTAAATAAGGACTTATTGGGGCTTAATCGATTTAATAATCGCTGATCGGCAAATTTATTTTGCGCTTGTTTTTTCCAGAACTGCAAAATTACAAATAGAAACACCAACCCAGGAATGATGAGTAGTGTCCAAAACCATATTTTTTCTTCTAATTGAAACATTTTTTACGAATTAGTATCTAGTTTTAGCGGTTAGTAAGTAGCGTTAACAGCTAATCTCTCTAGTTTTCTTTTTCTATTTTAAATATTAACTTTTTTAGTCTTGCTTTAGTTTCTTTTGAAATTTTATTATCCTCAGACCAAGTATGATAATACCCTTTAAAATTCATTCCCAAGTAATTGGCACTTTCAATAAAGGGTATGGTAAAACCTTCAAAGGTTTTATCGTAATCGCTACAACTTATTACTGCCATATTCATGCCTCTTAATTGTCTTCCAAAATCTTTTTCTTTCATTAAAAAATCTGATATCCGGTCTAAAAACACTTTTAGCAAACCACTCATCGAATACCAATAAATTGGTGTGGCGAATACTATGGTTTTATAATTAGTCACAATGTCTTTGAAAAGCAGGTTAAAATCATCATCATTATTTTTAAAATCGTAATCAAAATGATTAATGTTTTTCTTATTTAAATCTACGATATCAAACCCAGTTTTTTCTTGAAAAAAAGTAACAATTTTATTTGTATTTCCTTCACTTCTTGAACTTGCTTGTAAGATGATGCCTTTTTTCAATGTTATAAAACTATTATCGTTTGTTTTGGTTCTCTTACTCTAATATTAATGACTTTATAGTGCCAATTTCCATCTTGTTTAAATGCATAAATATCTATTTTACCTCTGCCTTTATCTCCTTTAATACGAACATGTAACTCTGCCGATTCGTAATTATTAGAATAGCGCACACCGCCCTCTAAAAGCGCAAATTTATCTATAGGCTCTATTTTTCCTAATGCTACCATAACCTCATTATTATTTTGCGCAATAGCAATGGCATTTTCGTGTAAAGAAGCCTCTGTATAGGCTTTAATAATATGCGTTGTGTTTTCTCCAACTTTTGATGATCCTATGACGCCAATCCCTGCTATTATTACAATTGCCAATGGGACAAGCCATTTGCAATGTCGCGACCACCAGCTTTTGTATACGATTAACTCATTCATTTTTTTTACTTATTATTTTAACCCATAACCAGCCGCTTCATTATTTAATCTACACAAAACTTCTAAACAC
>CALDCO010000237.1 GCA_937937185.1 uncultured Flavobacteriaceae bacterium | reverse complement strand
CCCATCCATTCTCCGCTAGCCAACTTAGGAAGGTATTTTTTACGTTGTGCTTCATTTCCGTACTTCCATATGGGATACATCACTAAAGAAGATTGTACAGAAGCCGTGCTTCTCACTCCAGAATCACCACGTTCAATCTCTTGCATAATTAAACCGTAAGAAATCTGATCTAATCCTGCACCGCCGTATTCTTCGGGAATGTAAGGCCCAAAGGCACCTATTTCGGCTAAACCATTAACAATTTGTTTTGGAAATTCTGCTTTTTGAGCATAATCTTCTATAATTGGCGAGACATCGCGTTTTACCCATTCGCGCGCCGCATCACGTACTAGTTTATGCTCCTCAGTTAATAACTCATCTAAATTATAGTAATCTGGTGCTTCGAATAGGTCTGGTTTCATTTTCTATTTTTTTTGTTAAAAACGGAAATAAATTAATCTCACGCTTAATCTTCACCATTTTTAGGGTCATGTTCTAAAACAAAAATAACGAAAAGGGGGCCATTGCCCAATTTAATTCTACATTTTCAAATAAAAATCTTTAGTAAGGTTTTTATAGTCTTCTGTATACTGCTGTCGCGCTGTTTCTATTATTAATTCATCAGTAACGATTTTACTTTTACTAAAAGAACATTCAATAAAACTCCTTTTAATTTCTGATGAAGGCGTTCCTTTAACATGCAAGATCTTGTTGGGAAATAATTTAACCTTTACAGCCAATGTTAAAAAATGTAATTCTTCGATATACGGAACCACTACACAAAACCGACCATTATCTGCTAGCAAATGAGAAACCCCATGCAATAAATGCTCAAAGGGTAGCGCCTCTTGAAACCTTGCCAAATCGCGCTGCTCGTTTTGGGTTTTATAATGTTCTGAATAAAATGGAGGATTAGAAATAATTAAATCGTATTGATCTTCTATTTCATTTACAAACTCCTGAAATGAAGCATGGTAACAAAATAAACGATCGCCCCAAGGTGAATTTTCAAAATTTGAAACACATTGTTCATAGGCAGAATCATCAATTTCTATGGCATCGATAACCTCGGCTTTACTCCGTTGCGCTATCATTAAAGACAACACGCCAGTTCCTGCACCAATATCTAATACCGAAAACGGGTGATTAGTAATAGACGCCCAAGCGCCCAGTAAAACACCATCTGTTCCAATTTTCATGGCACATTGGTCTTGATTTACTGTAAATTGTTTAAACTTGAATGGCTTCATAAATAAAGATCAATAAGCCCCTCTGGTGTTTCAACAAAAATAGTTTTGTTTACTTTATCTACTTTGGAAATAAAGGCATCATTCATTGGTATTAACACCTCTTTACCTTCTCTATCTATTTCAAACAAAGCTTGTGCTGTGGTATCATTTACTCCAGTAATGACACCAACTTTACCATAGTTTTTATCTTCAACGGTGTATCCAATAATTTCGTGATAATAAAATTTGTCTTCCTCAAGCTCAGGCAAAAAAGAAAGGGGCAAATAGACTTCACTCTTAATTAGTGCATTTGCATCTTCCTCGGTATCAACATCTTCGAACTTAACACGAAGCAACTCTGTTTTGTGCAATTGCGATTTTTCGATAAAATAAGGAATTAGGTGCTCTTTTAAATTTATAAAAACAGCGTCTAAATGTTCATATAGTTCCGGTTGGTCTGTATCTAATTTTACTAAAAGCTCCCCTTTAAAACTATATTTTTTTACAATCTTCCCTAAAAAGAAACAGTCGTCTTTATTCATTTTATTCCTGCGTAGGCTGTACTCTTTGTGTTCCTACCATTTTTTTAGTCCATTAATAAAAAAACCCGCAAAAAGCGGGATTTTTAAAAAGATTTTTTTTCAAATAGTATTAGTATTCGGGTTATTCCTCTTCATTAGAAGCGGTAGGAGTTTCTCCTTCTTCAACAGCTTCTTCAGCTACAGGTGGAGCTGCGGCAGCTATTCGTGCCTCATTAGTCGCTTTTTCCGCAGCTAATGCTTTTGCTTTTGCTTCGGCTTCAGCTTTGGCTAAGTCTTCTTTTTTAGAATCTACTTTTCCAGATTTCTCTTCTACCCATGCATTAAATTTTGCTTCTGCTTGCTCTTCGGTTAAAGCGCCTTTTCTAACACCGCCTACTAAATGATTCTTTAATAAAGCGCCTTTGTAAGACAATAAATTCTTTGCAGTATCTGTTGGTTGCGCACCATTTTGTAACCATTTAACAGCGCCATCAACATCTAAATCAATGGTTGCTGGATTGGTGTTAGGATTGTAAGCTCCTAATTTCTCAAGATATTTACCATCTCTTTTCGCACGTGCATCTGCGGCTACGATCCAATAATAAGGTTTCCCCTTTTTCCCGTGTCTTTGTAATCTAATTTTTACTGGCATATAAAATTAATTAGTGAGATTCTCGACCTCTGTTATTAATAAGTTTGCAAAGATACACTATTTTTTTAATTTATACGTTTTAAAATAGAAGTCTTCAATTATTATTTTTATTGTATTTTTGTCATATTTTGAAGATGAAAAATGTAAATAATTTTATGAAAAAAGTAGTTTTACTAGTAATTATAGTGGTTGGCTTTTTTAGCTGTAGTAATAATATAGAATTTAATACACCTGCATTGCAAGCTGAAAGAGATGGAGAAATATGGAAAGCCACATCGTTTAGGGCAAATATAGATGCAAATGGAGTTTTATCAGTAACTGGCACTTCTGATGATTCAGACAACTTAACATTAAGGGTGCCATCAACTGTTTTGGCAAATTACGAATTAGGAAATACCATATCTGAGGCGACATATAACGATGGGATTAACACATTGTTTTCAACAAACAATAGCCCAGATCCAGATGTATCAATATTTGAACCTGATGGACAAATAGAAATCTACGAGTATGACACCGAAAACAACCTTGTCTCAGGACGTTTTAATTTTAATGCTTTTGACATTTCTGGTGTTAAAACTATCAATTTTAGTAGAGGAGACTTTTATCGTGTCCCTGTTACTGGAGAACCTATAGATAACGCCTGCGATGTTGCCACTCAATTGGTAATGACCACAGAAACCGTTTTTAATGCCACGACAACCGCAGATCCTGATTTTCCTAATGCTTGTAATTCTTACAAAAACGCGTTAACCAATAAAATTAATGCCTGCGGAGATCCCGATGGAAGTTTGCAAGTAATAATCAATTCTTTAGGTGACTGCGCTGTGGATAATAGCGACCCTTGTGCCATAGCAACTGCAAATACAGATGCCGCCGAAATGATTTTTAACGCCACTCCTGTCGATGATCCAGAATATCCTAATGTGTGTAACACCTACAGAAGCGCATTATCGAATAAAATTACCCAATGTGGTGATGCCGATGGAAGTATACAAGCGATAATTGATAACCTTGGAGATTGCATGTCCACCTCCATGGGCATCATAAGTCTAGACTTAGGCACTGCCAGTTTAACATTTGAAACTAATATTACAATAACAAAAGCTGGTACATTAATTTCTGTCTCTGCTGAAGATGATGCCAGTGGTAATATCATTTCTTTTATGGTAGAAGAAAATGCTACTGGAGTTGATATTATCTCTAATTTTATGATCCAAGTTGGTCCTGGAGGCACCTTATACGTTCCTACCACAGATCCTAATAAAACATTCACCTCTAACATCACTGTAAATAATGCAACAGATATAGAGGGCACTTTCTCTGGATCAATAGAGTCCGATGCGCCTACTACACCCGATTTTGAATTAAGTAATGGGGTTATTGATGTGATGTATTAGGTATTTTCTTAAAATAAAAAAAGGGCGATCTTAAACAGATTGCCCTTTTTTGTTTACAACTCATGAAAACTTTCGTGCAAAAAAGCGCCCTTTTTAACTATTTTTATACGCTTGGTGTTGGAATTGTGCATACTTTTTAGATTTTAGCGAAGGCTAGTTCTTTTTAAACAAATTTAATACCCTTAAATAAGTTCCTTTATTTATACACCCACTAAAACAAATTAATAACCTTTACAGATGTACTTAATTTTTGATACAGAAACGACTGGTTTACCTAAACGTTGGGATGCGCCAATTACCGATGTCGATAATTGGCCACGCTGCATACAAATCGCATGGCAATTGCACGACGAATTAGGGAATTGTATTGAGAGTCAAGATTATTTAGTAAAACCAGAAGGGTTTAACATCCCCTATGACGCTGAAAAAATTCATGGCATCTCTACCGAGTTGGCAGAAGAACAAGGCATTGCCCTTAAATCCGTTTTAGAAAAGTTTAATATCGCTTTAAGTAAAACGAAATTTGTAGTTGGGCAAAACATAAAGTTCGACCTTAATATTATGGGTGCCGAATTTGTTAGAGAAGATATTGCAAATTCGCTACAAGAACTTCCAGTTTTAGACACTTGTACCGAGCATACGGCAAGTTTATGTCAAATCCCAGGAGGACGATATGGCAAATTTAAACTTCCTACACTCTCGGAGTTACATCAATTCTTATTTGGCGATGGCTTTGCCGAAGCACATAACGCCACTGCCGATGTAGAAGCAACCACACGCTGTTTCTTTGAATTGATTCGAAAAGGACAATACACTAAAGAACAATTAGATGTTCAGCCAGAATATTTTAAGCTTTTTTCTGAAGCCCATCCGCAACCCATTCAACTTATAGGCTTAAAACACATTAATCTTAAACGCGAAAGCGCTAAAATTAATAAACGCTTACAACAATCTGAAGCCAATGCCCCTTTAGTAGACAGCAAAGAAACACTTGAGGAGTTGCAGGAGGCCGATTTTGTGCATTTACATAACCATTCGCAGTTCTCGGTATTACAATCTACAATGAGTGTTACTGATTTGGTTAATGAAGCTGCACTGTATAATATGCCCGCAGTGGCGCTTACCGATCATGCTAATATGATGGGCGCTTTTCATTTTGTAAATGCCGTTAATAAACACAATAAAGCGATTGATGTAAAACAAAAAGAAGCGGAAGAAAAAGGCGAGCCCTTTTCTGCAAAAAAAATAAAACCAATTCTTGGCTGTGAATTTTTTGTTTGTGAAACACATACCGATAAAAGTAGAAAAGATAATGGCTATCAAATCGTACTCTTGGCGAAAAACAAAAATGGCTATCATAACTTAGCGAAACTATCCTCACATGCTTTTACAGATGGTTTTTACTATGTTCCAAGAATTGACAAAAAATTAATTCAGCATTATAAAGAAGATCTTATCGTTTTAACAGGAAACTTATATGGCGAAGTACCTAGTAAACTCTTAAATATTGGTGAAAAACAAGCCGAGGAAGCCCTACTTTGGTGGAAAAGCGAATTTGGAGACGATTTGTATATCGAATTAATGCGTCACAATCAGGAAGACGAAAATAGAATAAACCCTTCGCTAATTAAATTCTCTAAACAACACCAAATAAAAATTGTAGCAACTAACAACACCTATTACGCAAAACAAGACCATGCCAATGCACATGATATTCTATTATGCGTAAAAGAGGGCGAAAAACAAGCGACCCCAATAGGCCGTGGTCGTGGTTATCGTTATGGTTTACCCAATAAACAATACTACTTTAAGTCTTCCGAGGAGATGAAAACGGCATTTAAAGATGTCCCTAGTGCTATTATTAACATTCAGGAAGTGGTCGATAAAATAGAACCTTTTCAACTTGCAAGAGAGGTTTTATTACCCGCTTTTGATATTCCTGAACAATTTAAACACCATGATGATGAAAATGATGGTGGCAAACGAGGAGAAAATGCCTTTCTAAAACACCTCTCTTTCGAGGGCGCAAAAAAACGTTACGGGGAATTAACTCCCGAAATCACTGAACGTTTAGATTTTGAATTGGATGTTATTGAAAAAACAGGGTATCCTGGTTACTTCTTAATTGTAGAAGATTTTATTCGTGAAGCCAGAAACATGGACGTTTCTGTGGGTCCTGGTCGCGGATCGGCTGCTGGATCTGTTGTGGCCTATTGCCTTTGGATTACAAATATAGACCCACTTAAATACAATTTGCTTTTTGAGCGTTTTTTAAACCCAGATCGTATTAGCATGCCCGATATTGATATCGATTTTGATGATGAAGGAAGAAGTCGTGTTATGGACTATGTTATTAAAAAATATGGCAGCAATCAAGTGGCACAAATTATTACCTACGGCACCATGGCTGCTAAATCTTCGATTAGAGATACTGCTCGTGTATTAGATTTGCCGCTTTTTGATGCCGATCGTATTGCAAAACTCATTCCTACCATGTCTAAGCTTAATAAAATATTTGCTTTAGATGAAAAAGAATTAGCCAAAAAATTTAGAGCTGAAGACTTAGAAAAAGTTAATGAGTTATTAAACCTCTCCGAAGGACAAGACTTACAGGCCGAAACCTTAAATATTGCCAGATCGCTTGAGGGCTCTGTTCGTAATACAGGGATTCATGCCTGCGGCGTCATTATTACTCCCGACGATATCACAAAATTTGTTCCTGTAGCCACTGCCAAAGATTCAGATCTGTATGTTACTCAATTTGACAACTCGGTTGTAGAAGATGCTGGGTTACTAAAGATGGATTTTTTAGGTTTAAAAACCTTAACACTTATTAAAGACACCGTTAAGATTGTTAAGGCTAAACACAACATACAGCTCGATCCTGAGAATTTTCCGCTCGACGACCAAAAAACATACGAATTGTTTCAACGTGGGGAAACCGTAGGTGTTTTTCAATATGAATCGCCAGGCATGCAAAAACACATGAAAGATCTAAAACCTACAGTGTTTGACGATCTTATTGCCATGAACGCCTTATACCGTCCTGGCCCTATGGAATACATTCCTAGTTTTATTAGAAGAAAACATGGGGACGAGGATATCGAGTATGACCTCCCCGCCATGGAAGAATACCTTAAAGAAACCTATGGCATAACCGTTTACCAAGAGCAAGTGATGTTACTTTCCCAAAAATTGGCCAATTTCACCAAGGGTGAAGCCGATGTTTTACGTAAAGCTATGGGAAAAAAGCAAATCGCCGTGCTCGACAAAATGAAGCCTAAATTTATTGCCCAAGCCAACGCCAACGGTCATGATCCTAAAAAACTAGAAAAAATTTGGAAAGATTGGGAAGCTTTCGCTAGTTATGCGTTTAACAAATCCCACTCTACTTGCTATGCTTGGATTGCTTACCAAACGGCCTATCTAAAAGCCCATTACCCAGCGGAGTATATGGCCGCTGTTTTATCTAATAACATGAACGACATTAAACAAGTGACGTTCTTTATGGAAGAATGTAAACGCATGAAATTAGATGTTTTAGGCCCTGATGTTAATGAGTCTTATTACAAATTCTCGGTTAACCAAGATAATGCTGTTCGTTTTGGAATGGGTGCTATAAAAGGAGTTGGCCATGGCGCTGTAATGACTATAGTTGAAAACAGAAAGAAAGACGGGCATTATAAATCTATTTTCGATTTATCAAAACGTATCGATTTGCGTGCTGCCAATAAAAAAGCATTCGAAAATTTAGCTTTAGCCGGTGGGTTT
Organism: uncultured Flavobacteriaceae bacterium; assembly: GCA_937937185.1. Taxonomy (GTDB): domain Bacteria; phylum Bacteroidota; class Bacteroidia; order Flavobacteriales; family Flavobacteriaceae; genus JAHDGB01. The sequence continues at coordinate 10,148 of CALDCO010000237.1, read as the reverse complement.
GATTGTTTTGACAACACCCATCGCGCTCAATATTTTCATAAGGAAGGAAGTGATTTAACCTTTTTAGAAAAAGCCATTCGCTACGGTGCACGGTATCAAGAAAACGAAAACTCTGCGCAAGTGAGTTTATTTGGTGGTGCTAGTGAAGTACAAATAGAAGAACCGCAAGTACCGCCCTGCGAAACGTGGGGAACTATGGAAAAATTAGCCCAAGAGCGTGAAGTGGTGGGCGTTTATATTTCTGGTCACCCCTTAGATGATTTTAAAACAGAAATGAACACGTTTTGCAATGCAAATATTGAAATGTTCTATGATTTAAATAACCTGATAAACCAGAAAATGACATTTGGCGGTGTAGTAACTGATGTGCAACATCGCGTTAGCAAACAAGGAAAAGGCTGGGCTTTATTTACTATTGAAGATTATACAGACAGTTTTGAGTTTCGCATATTTGGTGAAGACTATTTAAAATACAGACACTTTTTAATGCACAATAACTTTGTACACATAACCACCTTTGTTCGAGAAGGTTGGGTAAATAGAGACACTGGCAAAAAAAGTGATCCTAGGCTGCAATTCAATAACTTTCAATTGTTACATGATGTCATGGATCATTATACAAAAAAATTATCCATACAACTTAACATAAGAGAACTGGAACAAGAAAAAATTCAAAATTTAAAAACACTTTTTAACAAACATCCCGGAAATCAATCCCTAAATTTTGTGATTTACGATAATAAAGACCAAGTTAAACTAGAAATGCCCAGCCGAAAACAAAAAATTAAAGTCTCTCAAGAATTATTAGGTGAATTAGAAGAACGACAGATTTATTTTAAGTTGAATTAAATGTCTTCGCAAAAAAGGAATTTAGTTGACTTAAACACTATTTATTGTAACATACAAAACTCGTTATGCTATTTAAATTTATCCTATAAAAACAAGATTAGATAAAAACTAAATAATAACTCCTAACAATTGCCCTATAATTAAAACAAATTGTTCGCTTGTAAGCTTTAGAAAAAAAATTGACTAATTTTGTGTAGTAACAAGAATTTAAAATTTAATTAAACTAAATATTATGGCATTAGAAATAACAGATGCAACTTTTGAAGAAACAGTATTAAAGAGTGACAAACCAGTGATGGTAGATTTCTGGGCTGCTTGGTGCGGACCCTGTCGCATGGTTGGACCAATTATAGATGAAATTAGTAAAGAATACGAAGGAAAAGCTATTGTAGGCAAAATTGATGTTGACGCCAACCAAGAGTTTGCTGCTAAATATGGGGTACGCAATATTCCAACTGTTTTAGTTTTCCAAAATGGAGAAGTCGTTGGTCGACAAGTTGGTGTTGCACCCAAAAATGCATACGCCGAAGCAATTGACACTTTGTTAACAGCGTAATAACAGCTTAAATTATATAAAGTAATGCAAAAAGGTTTGTCTCATGGCAAACCTTTTTTATTTTAGATAAAAATTTGAGATGAATTTAAGAGATGAACTAAATAAAACTGGCGGATTTAAAAACCTTGAGCATTTGGCTAAACAAGTGGTCGAGGGCTTTATATCAGGAATGCATAAAAGCCCGTTTCATGGTTTTTCTGCTGAGTTTGCCGAACACAAAATATATAATCAAGGCGAAAGCACTCGCCATATCGACTGGAAATTATTTGCAAAGACTGACAAATTATATACCAAACGTTATGATGATGAGACCAATCTTCGTTGCCATATTGTATTAGATAATAGTAGTTCGATGCACTACCCAGAGTTAAAAGAATTCTCTATCTCTAGTTTAAATAAAGTGGCTTTTTCGGCACTTGCAGCTGCGTCTATGATGCACATTTTAAAAAAACAACGAGATGCTGTTGGCCTAAGTATATACAGCAATGCCTACGATTTTTATTCGCCAGAAAAAGGAAGCGAACGCCACCACCAAATGTTATTAAATCAATTAAGCGATGCGGTAGTTTCAAGACCTGTTAACAAAACAACAGATACCTATACGTATTTGCACCAAATTGCTGAAAAAATTCATCGCCGTTCTTTAATTTTTATGTTTACAGATTTATTTCAAACCACTTCAAATGAAACACAATTGTTTGAAGCCTTGAGGCATTTAAAACACAATAAACACGAAGTCATTTTATTTCATGTTTTTGATAAAGAAAAAGAACTCAAATTCAATTTCGATAATAAGCCCAAACGTTATATCGATGTGGAAACTGGCGAGTTTATTAATTTATATTCTGAAACGGTTAAGGAAAATTACGAAAAAGCAATTTCCGAATATTTTGAAAAACTACGTTTAAAATGTGGCCAATATCGAATAAAATATGTCGAGGCAGATATAAACAAGAATTTCGACTCGATCTTAACGACTTACATGATTGAGCGCGAAAAATTTATTTAAATTTATTTTCGAAAAAAAGTTCTAAAAATATTTGACAGAATAAAATAGCAATGTATCTTTGCCATCGCTATAATGCAACGGTCTGGTAGTTCAGTTGGTTAGAATGTCGCCCTGTCACGGCGAAGGTCGCGGGTTCGAGTCCCGTCCAGACCGCAATCCCGAAGCATCGGGAGCTTTAAAAGCTTCAAGTAAAATTGAAGTTTTTTTTAGCAACAATATTAAAATTTACAGTGCACTCTTAATGAGTACAGTAAACTTAGTTGTGTTGTTTGATAGATCCAAAAATCTATCAACGTGGTTGTGAAACTGAATTTGTCGATAGTCATCGATATCAGTTACTGCCAATGGAAAGCTTTCCTTTTTTCTTTCAAAAACAAGAAAATTGGGATGCTTTTTTGCTTTATCCTTCTAATTTTACTATGAATTTTATTTAATAAATACTTTCTTTATTAGCATCGAATCATTAAAAATAAAATGGTAATCCCCACGATTATCTATCGTTATTCTTTCAGTTACTTTTTCTTGAAATATTCCAGAAACACATTTCAATTCAGGGTTTTCATCTAATTGGTTTTTTATAAAAACCTTAAACTCAGAATGGCTGTCAAAAAGTGACATCTCAAATCTGGAATAGGTCTCACAACCAGAAACAGACAGCTCTAATTCTAAAGGAAACTCTTTCCCTGAAAATAAAGTATCTGCGACTTTAACAGATTGGATATGAATTTCTTGCTCCTCTATTTCGTCTGTGTTTTGTTCGCAAGAAAAAAATATTAAAAAGGCGGTGGCAATAAGAATAATTGGTTTTGTAGTCATTTTCAAAAGCGTAAGGTATGTTTTTGATTCTATTTTCATTTTCTCATTATACAATATAAAAGAATTTTTATTAATTTTTCAAATATAAAATGCAAGTATGTTCTCTTTAACTAAGGCAAAGTGTCATAAAGCACAAAAACTCTTTTAACCTGAGTTCGATCTAAGGATTTGGAATGAAAAAGTCGTCAAATTGAGTAGTTTTTCAAAGTGAAACGAAGAAAAATGGTATCGAAATTAGGCTTTTAACTGAAAAATTATTGGTCTTCGATACCATTTTCTATCGAAAATCACTGACTGACGCAAATTTTCTTATGTCGAACTCACGTTTTAATTATTTTAGTCTTTGATATAGCGGTTGCCATTTCTGGTAATGTATGTAGGGACCATCAATAAAAGAGACTGTCTAAAAAGTATTTTTAATCGTCCTTTTGTCCCGAAACTTCGGGATATTTCAGAATCTCATAATGTGACGTGTTAGTCTTTTGTGAGAACCTGAATCAAGTTCAGGTTGACGAAATGCACCTTTTTAGACAGCCGCTTTAGTTGTTATGTAAACCAATTTAACTTTGAAATTATACTGTTAAAAGGACTTTTTCCTTACTCAGTTACAGTACTTCCAAATCTGTAATTGTATAGATTTCTTTTTGTTCACCTTCAGAAGTTTCTTGGAGCAGCTCGAAAGTGATTAAAAAGGTTTCGCCTATTAAATTCTCAGATTCCAAATTGTATACTTCACTAACCGCTTCATCAAGCTTATTAAATGTAAATATCACGCCTTCCCCATCATCTAATGTAAGAATAAAAGTATAGCCATACTCATCTGCACCATCAAAAACCCCTTTCATTTGGTCATAGACACAACTCTTTTTGTTATTATCTATTATATTATTAGTTATCGGGTCTTTAATTGTTGCTTGGATAGATACAGTTGCTAAAACAGTTAGCAAGAATATTATTTTGGTTTTCATCGTACGTTAATCTTTTTAAAAAATATAATAATTAATATACGGGGCTTTTCAGTTTTTGGATGACTTACAATTAAATTCTTTTTTTTAATTTATAAAGAACTCATTATAAATAGGTAACGCATATAATTAGGTTTTATTTTAGTGCTTAAAAATTACTTTTCTCAAACTTTAACTATAGCATCTTAAGTGTATTTAACTCTTGCTCGGTTAAATGTTTCCAGTGACCTCTTGGCAAATCTTTTTTTGTTAAATGACCTATAGTTACACAATCTAAACGGACAATTTCGTATTTTAAAGTTTCGAAAATGGTTCTTAATATACTATTTCCTGTATTCTTAACTTTAACACCTATTTCTTTTTTTGTAGCGCCATCGATATAGCTTATCTCTTCAACAGAGACCAATTTTCCTTTTATTTTAAACCCTTCTTTTATTTTTTTAAAATCTTCATAATTCAAATTTTTATCTAGCTCGATGTGAAATAATCGTTCTACACCTTTATTAGAATGGGTAAAGCGTTTCACTATAGCTTCATCGTTAGTAAATAAGAGCAATCCTGTAGAGTTTCTTCCAAGTCTTCCTATTGGTTTTATTCTTGAAGCTGTAGCGTTTGCTACTAAATCCATAACCGTACGCCCTTTACTTTTACTTGTCGTGGTGGCAAATCCTTTTGGTTTATTTAATAAGACATAAGCTTTTCGTTCTGGATTAATGCGAGCACCATCGAAACGCACCTCATCTTCTAACTTCACTTTGTAGCCCATTTCGGTAACCACTTTTCCATTTACAGTAACACTACCAATAGAGATGTGTAAATCTGCATCACGGCGAGAGCATATTCCAGAATTAGAAATATATTTATTTAAACGAATCGTATCTACACCTTTCGGTTTAGAAGTTAATTTACTATTCTTGCTTTGCTTACTCATCGTTTATTTTTTTTGCAAAGATAGTCTATTAATTCATCCTAATGTTTTCTATTAAAACCAGATTAATTTTCAAATTCTACAACCGACTGTCGTTCTCTATTTACCACTAGTTTAGTAACATCGGGACGCGAATAATGCCCCACAGCATCAAAGCTTTGACGTTCTTCCAACACACGATTAAAATCTATGGTTTGAATAATTAAACCTTCCTTATGCAGCACGGGTTCTATAATCCATTCGCCATCTGGTCCGGCAATACAACTCCCGCCATTGGCTAAAACATCTGGTGCGTTTAATAAAATTTTATCTAAATGCGGTGTGTCTTTAGGAAAGTCTTTTTTGGTCATTAAACTAGACACCGAAACCACATAAGACCTCGATTCTCGGGCAATAAATCGAGTAATGTCTTTCGTATTATGATCACTTCCAGGCCATACGGCAATGTGTAAATTTTCTCCTAAACCGTATAATGCCGTTCTAGGCAAAGGCATCCAATTTTCCCAACAGTTAAGACCACCTACAGTAAATTGTTTTAACGGATGTACTTTTAAGCCATTACCGTCTCCTGGCGCCCATGTTAAACGCTCGTCGTAAGTAGGTTGTAATTTTCGATGTACCGACTGTATCATCCCATTAGCATCTATATAAACTAAAGAAGCATATAGACTATGACCGCCTCTATTTTTAGCGCGCTCTATGATACCAATATAAACCGCTAATTTATTTTCTTTTGCTAGTTTACATATACCGTCTAACTCTCCCGCTTCTATTTGAATGGCGTTCCTTAGGTACTGTGCATGTAATTCTTTATTCACTTTAGTATTCCATTCGGCACCACCAGTTAATGCCAACCAAAATGGATAACCAGGAACTAGCCCTTCCCCAAAAACAATAAGCTCACAATTTTCTTTAGCGGCTTCTCTAATAGAGGTCTCTACTTTTTTAAATGTTTCTTTTTTATTTAAAATAACCGGAGTTATTTGTGCCATAGCAATTTTTAATGTGTTTTCCATTTATAAAATGCGCTTTAAAACCAAATTTATATTTATTAATAATATGCTAAATACTCCTGCTACAATTATTACTTTTAAAATATTATGTAGAGTCAAATAATGCAATTTAGTTGACGATTTCCATAGAAATAACAAAAATACAACTAGCAAAATTATGCAAGCATAAAAATAGAAATACATATAACCAATTTCAAATTTATGAACCAATAAATAGATTGGGATTAATGTTAAAACAGTAAAAAAAGTGATTATTTTTTTTGACATACTTTCGCCATAAACGATGGGAATAGTTCTGTAATTTAAAGCCAGATCGCCTTTTAAATTTTCTAAATCTTTGGTAAGTTCCCTAATGGCTATGATAAGAAATAAAAAAGTAGCATGAACAAAGACAACAGTTTCAAAGTTCTTATAATAAATAAATACTGCAAAAAATGGTGTAATTCTTAGAATTGCCGACGTCATATTACCTATTACAGGTCTTTTCTTAAGCTTATGCGAGTAAAACCAAATAGCGAAAATATATAATGAAAAAAAAAGTACCGCTTTAAACGACACATAACTGGCCATTATAATGGCAGAAAAATTTAAAACAAAATAAAAAGATAATTTTGTATTCTGACTCACTAACCTATCCAATAAGGTTCTAGTTGGTCGGTTAATTAAATCTTTTTCTGAATCATAAAAGCTATTAATAATATAGCCTCCAGCGACCGCAGCGGCAGAGGCGAGCACTAACATTAATAAATTAACATCAAAAAGTACTTTACGCAATGGTTTTTCTGGTGCTAAAATATAAATGGAAGCGAGGTATTGAGCGATTACAATAATTAATATATTATACCCTCGTACAACAGAAAACATGCTAAAAAACTTAATAAGCACATGTTTTTGTTTTCGAGTAAACATAAAATCTTAATAAAAATATTTTGATGAGATCTTGAAAAAATCTAGGATAACGATAGTTTTAGAAGTGATATACAACTTCTAATTTATAGTCTTTTAGGGCTTTTTGAGCCACCTCGATATTGGGAGTAAATCCAAGAATATACCCACCGCCTCCAGAGCCGCAAAGTTTTAAATAGTATTCGTTAGTTTCGATACCTCTTTTCCATAACTCATGAAACTGTTTGGGGATCATAGGCTTAAAATGGCTTAGCACCACTTTAGAAAGCTGTTTCGTATTACTAAACAATGATTTAATGTCACCTTTTAAAAAATCTTCAACACAGGCATCGGTATGTTTTATAAATTGTTCTTTAAGCATGCTTCTAAAACCTTCTTTCTTCATGTTCTCCATAAAAATACGAACCATAGGTGCCGTTTCGCCAACAATGCCGCTATCTAATAAAAACACAGCACTTTTTCCAGAGGTACTCTGAGAGGGAATACCAGTGGCCTCTATATTATCTTTAGAATTAATAAGTATTGGCAAACTTAAATAGCTATTTAGAGGGTCTAATCCAGAAGATTTACCATGAAAAAACGATTCCATTTCAGAAAAAATAGCTTTGAGTTTTAATAATTTTTCTCGCGTTAAATTCTCTAAAACAGTAATACTATCCTTAGCGTATTTATAATAAATTGCAGCGACTAAAGCACCGCTACTGCCTACTCCATAACCTTGAGGGATTGAGGAATCGAAATACATGCCCTTTTTAATATCTTTATTTAAAGTTTCCATATTGAAAACGACAAGATCAGGATCTATTTTACTTAAGTAGTTAACAAAATGCTTTAAATTTTCGTTAGACTTTCTTGCTTCTAAGGAAGGGTTTTGATCTATTTTTAGAGCACCATTATAAAAATTATAGGGTATTGATAAGCCTTTAGAATCTTTTATAATTCCATACTCACCAAACAATAATATTTTCGAATAAAAAAGAGGGCTTTTCATAATTTTGATTAAAAATTTAGTTGTATAAAGTTACAATTGTTTTGCACCAAAACCAACTCTGTCGCAAATATAATGTCCGTTTTGACAATACGCAACTAACTCAGACTTAATAAATTCATAAATAGATGCAGCATCACGCTCTGGGTATAAAACATGAACATTTGCGCCCGCATCTAATGTAAAACAAATGGGCAAACCCGTTTGTTTTCTGAATGCCCATATTTTATTAATAATTTCTAGTGTGTTGGGCTTCATTAATATAAAATAAGGCCTACTTGTCATCATCATGCCATGCAATGTTAAGGCTTCACTTTCTACTAAAGCAATAAAATCTTCTAGGTTACCTGTTTCTAAAATTGTCTTTATTTTTGAAAGGTTAGCCTTGGCTTGCTCAAAACGGGTTTGTGCATAGAGGTGGTCATTCATTAAATTATGACCAAGTGTGCTGCTTACCTGTTTTTCTCCTTTATCTACTAAAAGAATCGTGTCTTGATAATTTTTAAAGTGGTCATGAATTTTGTAAGGATATTTCACACCAAATAAATCTGAGCTGCCTTCAATGTCTGGGTGCTCGCCCCAAACCACCAAATCGCCATCTATACTTCTACAAGCACTTCCCGAACCTAAACGCGCCAAAAAAGAGGCTTTCTTGTAAAAAAAAGTGTCCGGCTCTTCGGGATTTAATTGCTTTTCTATACTCATAAGACAAAGCGCTAAGGCACTCATTCCAGATGCTGATGAAGCAATGCCCGAACTGTGAGGAAAAGAATTACTGGTTTCTATTTTAAAATGGAAATCATTTAAAAACGGTAAATAATTTTCTATTCGCTTAAAAAACTGTTCTATTTTTGGTTCAAAATTCGTTTTTCTTTTTCCGTCTAAAAGTACTTCAAAAGAAAATCCTTTTGAGGGCTTATCTAATTTATTAAAACTTAATTTTGTCGTTGTCCTACAAACCTCTAAAGTAAAACTAATAGATTGATTTCTTGGCATTTGAAAAGCCTTTTTGCCCCAATATTTCACTAATGCAATGTTGCTAGGAGACGACCAACTAACCGCCCCATTATGAAGCTGTTTTTCATCTATTTTAGTGAGGAATTGAGGAACAATCATCTTTGCTTAAAAATTTTTATAAAGATAGCTCATAATTCTTGAACTATTTTATTATTTTGGTAACGAATGAAAGACAACAAAATACCGTTAATCGGTAAAAAGTGTTCTTTTATGGTGTTTTTTAAAAAAAAATGTGTAGATTTGTTCAATAACGAACCAGCTTAAAAGAAGCCCCTCAGTCTTCAGCCATGTGCCCTAAAGCTAAAAAATGATCTCTTAGTGAGATGTTAATGATAAATGGATAAAAAACAAAGAATTATTCTAACGATGTTAGAGCTCGTTGTAGAGCAAGGTGTAAACGCTACACCAATGTCTCAAGTTGCCAAAGATGCCAATGTTGCTGTAGGAACAATATACCATTACTTCGAAAATAAAAATCAAATTATTGAAGAAATATATTCAATGATTAGTAAAGATTTTGGAGTGGTTCTTATGGCAAATTTACCCGAAGGCTCTTTTAAGGAGAAATACCAAGCCATGTGGTTAAATTTATACAATTACTTTGTAGGCAACCCTTTGGCTTTCAAATTCATGGAATTTGTAGGAGTTCCACCTATTATTAATCAAGAAATTAGGCAACGTGCCGTTAAGCATTTTGCTAATGTGAGAGATTTTATGCTCGCTGGTATTTTAAATAAAGACCTTAGAAATGTAGATTTAAGACTTCTCATGCAAATTTCTTTCGGAACTGCAGTTTCAGCAGTTAGGCTAAAAAGTAAAAACGAATTACCCATGACCGAAAAACAACTACAGGATGCAGTAGATATTGCTTGGGATAGTGTTAAATATAAACCCGTTTAACCTTTTTACTATAAATTCCTTTTGTTAGGAATGATTTCTTCACTTATTTCTAGGAGTCTTATCACGGTCTTATAATTTCTAGTAGTAGCAGTAACTTTTAGCTGTTTCTCAATATAATTATTGTTCAATTTAGATTTTCCATAACCTGTAGCTGAATAAAAATACACACAGCGCTTCGTTACTGTAATTTCTTCATTAGTA
>CALDCO010000236.1 GCA_937937185.1 uncultured Flavobacteriaceae bacterium | reverse complement strand
ATCGCCAGCTTGACCTTGAGCGGCTTCAGCTTGAGCTTTATACATTTCTTCGCTAGCGACTTTCCAGGCTTCATTAATTTTATCTAAAGCGGGTTCTATAACAGCTAGGTCTTTAGTTTCGTAGGCTTTCTTTAATTCTTCTAAAGCCTCTTCTATTGGTTTCTTTTTATCATCAGATAGTTTATCTCCAAATTCTTTTAGTTGCTTTTCAGTTTGGAAAATCATAGAATCGGCTTCATTAAGTTTTTTAGCACTTTCAGCTGCTTTTGCATCAGCTTCAGCATTTGCTTCGGCATCTGCTTTCATTTTTTGAATTTCTTCTTCGGTTAATCCAGAAGAAGCCTCAATACGAATGTCTTGAGATTTATTTGTTGCCTTATCTGTAGCAGACACTTTAATAATTCCGTTGGCATCAATATCGAATGTAACTTCTATTTGAGGAACGCCTCTTTGTGCTGGCGGAATGCCATCTAAATGAAAACGACCAATAGTTTTATTATCGCCAGCCATTGCTCGCTCACCTTGAAGTACATGAATTTCAACTGAAGGTTGATTGTCTGCTGCTGTAGAAAATACTTGAGACTTTTTAGTAGGAATAGTAGTGTTCGCTTCTATTAATTTTGTCATTACATTCCCCATCGTTTCAATACCTAGTGATAAAGGCGTAACATCTAGAAGTAAAACATCTTTAACATCTCCTGTTAAAACCCCACCTTGAATACCTGCTCCTAAAGAAACTACTTCATCTGGGTTAACCCCTTTACTTGGCGCTTTACCAAAGAACTTTTCTACTGCTTTTTGTACCGCAGGAATACGTGTAGACCCGCCAACAAGAATAACTTCATCGATATCACTTATTTTTAAGCCTGCTGCTTTAAGCGCCGTTTGGCAAGGCTCAATAGTTCTTTTTACTAAATCGTCTATTAATTGCTCAAACTTAGAGCGTGTTAAGGTGCGCACTAAGTGTTTAGGACCACTCGCAGTAGCAGTGATGTAAGGTAAATTAATTTCTGTTTGTTCAGAAGATGATAATTCAATCTTAGCTTTTTCAGCAGCTTCTTTTAAACGTTGTAAAGACATAGGGTCATTACGCAAATCCATACCTTCTTCAGTATTAAACTCATCGGCCAACCAGTTTATAATTTTTTCATCAACATCGTCACCTCCCAAATGCGTATCACCATCTGTAGATAATACTTCAAATACACCATCGCCTAGTTCTAATATAGAGACATCGTGAGTTCCACCACCAAAATCAAAGACTACTATTTTTTGGTCGGTTCCTTTTTTATCCATGCCATAAGCCAAAGCTGCAGCGGTGGGTTCATTAATAATACGACGAACTTTTAAACCTGCAATTTCCCCAGCTTCTTTGGTAGCCTGGCGCTGTGCATCATTAAAATAGGCTGGTACAGTAATTACAGCTTCACTTACATCTTGCCCCAAATAATCTTCAGCTGTTTTCTTCATCTTTTGAAGTACCATTGCCGATAATTCTTGAGGAGTATACAAACGCCCATCAATATCGACTCTTGGTGTATCATTATCTCCTTTTACCACTTTATAAGGAACGCGCTCTGCTTCTTTCTTAGATTCAGAATACTTATTACCCATAAAACGTTTAATAGAATAAACCGTTTTCGTTGGGTTAGTAACCGCTTGTCTTTTAGCTGGATCTCCAACTTTTATTTCTCCGCCTTCAACAAAAGCGATAACAGAAGGGGTTGTTCTTTTTCCTTCTGCATTAGGAATTACTACTGGCTCGTTACCTTCCATTACTGAAACGCAAGAGTTGGTGGTTCCTAAATCGATTCCAATAATCTTACTCATAATATATTTATAATTTTTATGCTTTAATATTTTTTCAATACTCAAACTCATTAGGTCAATGATTATGCCAAGGCATTATGACTGACATGATGTCATAATTGCATAAAAAACGTTTGAAGATGTATGTATCGGGAAATAATAGCAAGTACTAGAACAAAAACAGTCGCTATATTTCTTATCTTTTTTGGACAAACTGCATTATTATAGACCATTTAATTGCTGAAAATATTTAAAAAATCGTGTTTTTTTATTTGAAAGAATTAAAAAGGATTCTATATTTGCAGCCGCATTTATCGCAGATATAATGTAAAGTGTCATCAAAAAATGACATTCTAACTACTGATTGAAGGTTAAGGCGACAAAACCGCTTTTTAACGCATACCACTGGAGAAATGGCAGAGTGGTCGAATGCGGCAGTCTTGAAAACTGTTGAGGGTCACACCTCCGGGGGTTCGAATCCCTCTTTCTCCGCTGGGAATTTACTAAATTCCGCTAAAAGCCCGTAAACACTATGTTTTCGGGCTTTTTTAATTTTCTTTGATATCATCTAAAACCATATAAAATCAAATGATTCGGTGCGTGATTCGGTGCGTAAATTTTCAATCCAAAACACGCACCGAATAGACTCTTATTAGCTGATATAAAGGCACTTGCGTGTAATTCGTATTTTTAATTTTTGTATCTTTAAGTGGAATAAAAACTACGCACCGATGCAAACTAGATTCTCAGTCCTATTTTATCCTAGAGGAAACGATATTGATAAAAATGGTAACGCCCCTATTTATTTAAGAATTACGGTAGATGGAAAACGTAGCGAACTGAGTATTAAGCGTAAGGTCCTTTTGACTAGATGGAATTCTGAAGGCGGAAGAGTGCGTGGTACAACTGCCGATGTAAGGGAACTCAATAGATACATAGACATTATTAAATTTAAGATTTATAAGATACACGATACGCTATCCGAAAATCAAGAGTTAGTTACTGCTGATATTATTAAGAATATCTATCTAGGGAAAGGACGAAAACATAAAATGCTGTTAGAAATCTTTCAGACTCACAATGATAAGATAGAACGTTTAGTTGGAAAAGAATTTGCCCCTGGCACAATAGAACGATATAAAACTGCGAAGAAACACGTTGAAGATTATATAAATCTTGAATATAAAACTTCGGATATTCCGGTAAAAGATGTTGACCATAAATTTATTTCAGGATTGGAATATTATTTGAAGACAGAACGAAAGTGTGCGCATAATACGGCTATTAAGTATGTGACCAATTTTAA
>CALDCO010000235.1 GCA_937937185.1 uncultured Flavobacteriaceae bacterium | reverse complement strand
GCTGAAAAGACTAAGGTAACATTTGTTTTTATCCCTTTATCGCTAAAATACTTACAGGCTTTTATGCCATCTTTAATCATTGGTAATTTTATCACAATTTGCTTGTGCAATTCAGCTAATGCCTCGCCTTCTCTAACCATGCCCTCAAAATCTGTAGAAATGACCTCAGCACTCACATCGCCATCAACAATATGACAAATGTCTACATAATGTTTTAGTATGTTATCATGCCCTGTAACACCTTCTTTTGCCATAAGTGATGGATTGGTCGTTACACCATCTAAAACACCTAAGTCTTGGGCTTCTTTTATTTGATCGAGATTAGCTGTATCTATAAAAAATTTCATATAATTATTTTTAGCTTTTATTTAAATTGTGTTTGCATTATGCTCATTTAAAATCTCGTTAAAATTACAACATCAATTCACTTAATGTATAAATAATTATAAAATGATATTAACATTTAAATAATTAGGAATAGTCATACTATAAACTATAACTTATAATGATTAAGCAATAATTTTTCATAGGTTTTATCTGGTAATATAAACTTTAAAACAATCGAAAATTTTTGCATAAAAGCACCTACTTTATAATGAATTTTTGGTTTTTTAGTATGAATTACTTTAAAAACCATTTTAGCGACAGCTATGGGATCACTACTTTTATTTACATCTTCATCTATAGCCTTTAAAACTTGTTTGTATTTTTCTTTGTAAGGCGAATTGTCTTTTATAGGGGCATGAAAACGTCCAGCAGCTATATTTGTTGCAAAATCGCCAGGCGCAATATTAGTCATATGGATATTAAAATCTTTAAGTTCCATTCTAAACGCCTCGGTTAAAATTTCTAAGGCGCCCTTACTGGCACTATAGATGCCTCGGTAAGGTAAGCCCATATAACCGGCAATAGAGGTGATATTAATAACCAACCCTGAGTTTTGTTTTCGCATTTGTGGCAGTACAGCCTTAATAACATTTATGGGGCCAAAAAAATTAGTATCAAAATGATGTTGTATTTGGGCCTCAGGAATTTCTTCAATAGGCCCCGTTATTCCAACACCAGCATTATTAATTAACACCTCTAGTTGCCCTTCTTTTGAAACCACTTCATCAATAGCTTTAGTTATTGAAAACACGTCATTTACATCTAGAGCAATAATTGGAAAAAGGCTATTTTTATAATTTTCTGGGTTTCGACTTGTCCCATAGACAGTAAACCCTTTAGAAATTAAAAACTCACCTATAGATTTACCAATTCCAGACGAACCGCCAGTAATTAAAATAACTTTGGACATATTTTTTGGATTGAAATTTTAGTCTCGCTAAAATAAGGAGTTCCTTTTTAATTTGGCAGAAAATGAAATATTCTCTTCTTTCGAAGATCTTTATTAAACTAAAAAATCCTGAACGCACTTGCTTTCAAGATTTAAATTTTTACCTAAAAAAGGCAAGCTACCTACATCACACCGCTACGACCATATACCTTTGCTTCGTTCCCGACCTGGAGGATTCAACAGGAGCTGGTTGTGTAGGACTTGCCCGCGCAAAGATACAATCTTTTAATTTTATCGCAATGATTTTTTAAACTGAATTTTAATAAATATCTTGCTTTAAATTTGCAAACAAACATGAGATTTTTCAAACTACTTATTATCATATTTTTAAGCGCATTCATTTGTGCTTGTGGCGAAAGCAATGCCAAGAAAAAAAATAATTTTTCTATTAAAACCAATGCTGTTAAAAATGCAATAGCCAATAATAAAACATTAGAAATTAGCTTGAATAATCCTAAAAATTTAACCATTAAATCGGTTAATTATAGCTTAAACGATAAACCCATCACCGCAAGTACCAATTTATCTTCTTTTAAATTAGGGAAATACCCCATTAAAGCCATTATTAATTATGGTGATGGGGAGACTGAAACCGCAGTTCAAAACATTTCTATATTAAATGCTGCAAGTCCTAAAGTTTTAAATTTTGAAATTATAAATACCTATCCTCACGACATCACTTCTTACACACAAGGTTTAGAGTTTTACAATGGCGAACTTTATGAAAGTACAGGGCAATATGGCGCGTCTAAACTTAGAAAATTAGATTATAAAAATGGAACGGTTGTAAAAAATATTGATTTGGCTAAAGATTATTTTGGTGAAGGCTTAACGGTTATAAATGACTATATCTACCAATTAACATGGAAAAAAGGCACCGGTTTTGTTTATGATGTGAACACTTTTAAAAAAACAAGTAGCTTTAAATATGGAAAAAGTAAAGAAGGCTGGGGATTATGTAATGACAAAATGAACTTGTATAAAAGCGATGGCACAGCTCTTATTTGGACTTTAGACCCAAAAACCTTAGCAGAAATAGATAACATACAAGTCTATACCCATAAAGGAAAAATAGGTCGTTTAAATGAATTAGAATGGATTGATGGTAAAATTTATGCTAATATTTACCAAAAAGATGGCGTGGTGATAATAAATCCTAAAAATGGCGCTACAGAGGCCGTTATAAATTTTTCGCCATTAAAGAAAAAGGTAAAACAGCATAAAGATTTAGATGTCCTAAATGGCATTGCTTATAACCCTGAAACAGAAACTATTTTTGTAACCGGAAAACATTGGAACAAATTGTTTGAGGTTAAAATAACCGAATAATAAACGTTACTCAACCAAACACAAAGGGGTTAATTTCGTCTTAATTTTAGAAGAAAGAAGAATTCCCTAATTTAGAGGTCTAAATTTAATAAATGCAAGTTTACAAGACCATTAAAACTGTAAAAAAAGACCATTTAGATGAACTCAATCATGTTAATAATGTACGTTATGTGCAATGGGTTCAAGATATTGCAAAAGCCCATTGGGAGAATTATGCATCAAATGAAATTCGAGATCAAAATTTATGGGTATTACTCTCACATCATATCGAATACAAAGGTGCGGCTTTGTTAGGTGATACGATTCAGCTAAAAACTTATGTAGAATCCTATCATGGTGCTACTTGTATTAGAATCGTAAAAATGTATCTTGATAAAAAATGCATTGTTAAATCACAAACCAAATGGTGCTTGATTTCTAAGAATAACAAACGCCCAATAAGAATTTCTTCTGAAATTGTAGAATTATTCCATTAATTATTACTTAAGCATACTAAATTAGCCATCTAAAAGTTATACTTTTATGCAGATTAATAACCGCATTAATTACATGGCTTACTATTAAGCACTATTTTATGAAACGCACCTTATACTTTATAATATGTTTTGGTTTCTTGTTACTCTGGAGTTCTTGCCGTAAAGATTTTGACTTTTCTCCAAGTACAGGAAGTTTAGAGTTCTCAAAAGACACTGTTTTTTTAGATACCGTTTTTAGTAATATTAGCTCAAGTACTTACAACTTAAGAGTCTATAATCGCAGTAACGAAGACATTATAATTCCTTCAATAAGTCTACAACGCGGCGAGGGGTCTGAATACCGATTAAATATAGATGGTATCGCTGGTAAAGACTTCTCTAATGTAGAATTATTGGCAGAAGACAGTTTGTTTATATTCGTTGAAACGACCATCGATTTTAATAATTTCCCTAACCCCAGCAATGAATTTTTATATACGGATAAAATTGAATTTGATAGTGGTTCCAACTTACAAGATGTCGAGTTAGTGACTCTCGTTAAGGATGCCGTTTTAATTTTTCCTGAAAGAGATGCAAACAATGTTGCAGAGACATTGTCATTAACTATAGATGGTATTGCTGTAGAAACAGAAATAGAAGGTAGAGAATTAAAACCTTCAGAGTTAACATTTACCAATGAGAAACCATATGTAGTTTATGGTTTCGCTGCTGTTCCCGCTGGTGAAACCTTAACCGTTAATGCTGGAGCTCGTGTGCATTTTCATAAAGATTCTGGTTTATTAGTTCAAGAAGGTGCGTCATTGCAGGTAAATGGTGCCATTAGTACCGATGAAAAATTACTTGAAAATGAAGTGATTTTTGAAGGCGACCGTCTAGAACCTATTTTTGAAAATGTTCCTGGCCAATGGTTTGGTCTGGTATTATTAAGCAATAGTGAAAATAATACTATTGATTATGCGACCATTAAGAATGGAACTATCGGTCTCTTAGTAGAAAATAACAAAGATGCCGCAGTTGATAAACTCACCATTAGCAACTCACAACTATATAACCATAGTTTTTATGGCATTTTAGGAAGTAATACGTCCATTAGGGGTGAAAACTTAGTTATAAATAATGCTGGACAAGCAGCACTTGCAGCGACTTTAGGCGGGAAGTACAACTTTACCCATTGCACGATAGCGAATTATTGGACCAGTGGTCCTAGGCAATTTCCTGCGCTTTTGGTTAATAACTTTGTTACAGATGCGGAAAACAACACTTTTATTTCTGATTTGATTGAAGCTAATTTTAATAACTGTATTATTTATGGCAACGACAATCCAGAATTTATTGTCGATGAAGTGGTAGACCCCGAAGTGGTATTTAATTTTAAATTCACCAATTGCTTAGCCCGTTTTGAGGATGTAAATGGCGTATTTAGTGACCTAGCGAATTATGATTTTAATGATACCACTAAATATGAAAATATGATTTTTAATCTGGATCCTAATTTTAGGGAAGCTGGAGAAAATGATCTTATTATTGGAGAAGATTCTCCTGCTAACGCACAAGGAAATCCTACATTTTCTGCACAAGTACCCTCAGATATATTAGG
>CALDCO010000234.1 GCA_937937185.1 uncultured Flavobacteriaceae bacterium | reverse complement strand
AGAAGACATGATCCCACCCCAAAAGGTTCTCGATACGTTTTTCTCCATTTCTTTTCGAAAAACACTCGAACTAACGATAGTTTTCATTATTTAAATTGTCTATAGATGGTAAGCGTCACTTCGAGTGAATTTAAAAAGCGTAGCGGCGTAAATTTGTATCGAGAAGGCATTATAATTCATTAAACTATCTCTATACCTTTTTCTACATTTCTTTAAGAAAAACACTCGAACTAACGATAGTTTTCATTTTTTAAATTGTCTATAAATGGTAAGCGTCACTTCGAGTGAATTTACAAAGCGTAGCGGCGTAAATTTGTATCGAGAAGGCATTATAATTCATCAAACTCTCGATACCTTTTTCTCCATTTCTTTAAGAAATCACTTATAATATTATTCTGCGAAAAAACCATTAAACACGGATTAAGTAAAACACAAGGGTTGTCTTTTTAAAGTTAAAATTGATGCAAATTATGTTAAATCACTCATTTTAATAAAAATAAACTTTTAAAAGAATTATTTTTTAACATAAAAACTAGTTAAATTGCACTATTCTAATCAAATAATCTTAAATTCATTGAAATGAAAACTATAATTTGTTTTATGTTTTTAAGTATTTCATTTATTGCCTCTTCCCAAACCCTCGAAATACTTAAAACCAGTCCGATCCCTCAATCCTTATCAACCGAACAGAACCACAACATTGTTATGACTTTTAGTCAACCCATAGACACCTCAACAATAACAAAAGACAGTTTTATGGCTTATGGAAAATGGTCTGGCCCTATGGAAGGGACTTACAGTTTTTCGAACTCTAACACTGTAGTTACCTACACGCCTAAGCGTCCTTTTTTCTATGGAGAATGGATCACCATAAGATTGACGAATGGCATAAAAACAATGAATAATGTGTCCTTAACTAACGGTTACGTTTATAATTATTGGACCAAAACATTGTTGTCTTCGCCAGATTTAATACTAAGAAATCAGTTCTCTTCTGAGCAAGATGGAGAAAGTTTCATACAATCGTATGGCGCTTTTGCTGGTGATGTTAATGATGATGAATATTCCGATCTTGTTGTAGTCGCTGAAACCTCTAACGACATAAGAGTATTACTTAATGATGGCACTGGGAATTATGATCCTGCTGAAATGAATGTTATTAGAATGCCCAATGCTAGTAAACCGAGTACCAATGATGGTGCAGATTATAACCATGATGGCATTATAGATTTAGCTATTGGGAGTACTCAAAACGATAATGTGAGTTTATTTATGGGAAATAATACTGTTGAAACATTTGATCCTGAAGAACCGTTAACCGCTGGCGGTGGTGTTCGTGGTCTGGTTACCATAGATGTTAATGGAGATGGATGGGATGATATTGCTACTGCAAATAGAAGTGATAGCTCTTATTCTATATTATTAAATGATGGTACTGGTAACTTTGGAGCACCCAAAACAATAAACCTAAACCTTAATCAAGAAACTTCAATAGCTGCTGCCGATATAAATAATGATGGTATAATGGATTTGGCCATTGGAGGATTTAGAAGTAGGAATGTGACAACACTTATAAATGATGGTAAAGGAAATTTTACTCAAGAAGATACCATAGGTATTTCAGGAACACCTTGGATGATGGCCGCTGGAGATGTTAACGGCGATGGTAATGTCGATTTTGTTACAGCAAACTCTAGTAACGGGAAAGTATCGGTTTTAGCAGGTGATGGTGCAGGAAACTTATCGCTAATAGGAGATTATGATTCTGGTCGTTTTACCTTATCGATTAAATTAGGAGATATCGATGGTGATGGTGATTTAGATTTTATAGGAAGTAATTATGAGTCTAAAGATTTTACATTGTATAGAAATGATGGTTCAGGTAATTTTTCAAATCCTACGAGATTTCCAACTACTGGCGCAGGTTCTTGTGCTATTTTTCATGATAGAAATAATGACGGTGCAATGGATTTAACACTTATTGATGAAATTGATGATGTTGTAATTTTGTACGATAGCGAACCTTTAACGGCTGGAGTAGAAGATAATTTTAAGGAAAATGCTATTTCTGTTTATCCTAACCCGTTTAACAATAGCATTAACCTAAAGAACATTCCGGTAGGTGCTTTTAACGTTAAACTGGTAGATTTACAAGGACGTATCGTATTTGAGAAAGAAAAAATAGAGACTAAAACTATAGATACTAGTCACTTAAATATTGCAAATGGCGCTTACGTTCTAGAAGTTTCTCAAGGCCTGTTAAAAACGACGCAACTACTTATAAAAAGTAATACTGCACCTTGATTTTTCATTTCACATGATAAAGTCTTTTTTTCGAATTAATTAATTGAATAAATAAAAAGACAATGAAGAAGTGGTTTAAACGTTTTTATTTTACTGAAAAACGTTTAAACCACTTAATATATAAGGTCCTGAGGAGTGATTTATTGAGTATCAAGATCATTTAAAATATGAAAAAAAGTGTGTTGTTATTTTTTTTATCTTCTTTCAGTTACGGACAAATAATCTATTATGTCTCTACTACTGGCGATAATAATAATTTAGGAACGCAAGCCAGTCCTTGGCGTACCATTCAATTTGCGATCGACCAATCGGTACTAGGAGAAACGATACTCGTTGAGTCTGGTGTTTATCAAGAAATCATCACTTTCGATGGTGCTGAAGATTCTGGTGATCAACTCTTTCCAATTAATTTAAAAGCCAATGGCGAGGTTTTAATAGATGGTAGTTCTTTTACTCCCAACGGTAGAAACGGATTAATAAACGTCCGAAATGCATTTCACATTGTTATTGATGGTTTTGAAATTGCCAACTATAAGACACCTAATCCTACATTTGAAGATAAAAATACACCTATAGGTATTCTAATAGAAGGAGAAGCTTCAAATATTGTTTTAAAAAACAACAAAGTGCATGATATAAAGAATTTTTCTAGCTGCAATGAAAGTGATGGTTGTGAAACTGGCGCAAACGGAATAGCAGTCTATGGCACTACGCCTATTGGAATAATAAATATAGAGATCGTAAATAATGAAATTTATCAATGCGTTACTGCTTCTAGTGAAGCCCTTACTATAAATGGAAATGTTAGTGGTTTTAAAATTCTAAATAACAATATTCACGACAACAATAATATTGGTTTCGATTTTATAGGTTATGAAAGTGATGTTTGCGCCAGTTGCACAGAAGATCAAAACAGGGCCAGAAATGGTTACGTCAAAGGAAATATCGCAAAAAATAATAGTATTTTTGGGAGCCCTACGGCTTCCCCTCCTGTTCCTCCTAACCCTTGGTATTCTGAATCTATAGCTCTAAATGAAGGAAGTGCTGCTGGGTTTTATGCAGATGGTGGGCGTCATATCATTTTTGATGGTAATATTAGTACAGGCAATGATATTGGGTTTGAGTTTGCTGGAGAGAATATTAATAGTGCTTCTGAAGCCATTGTAATGGCTAATAATTTCATCTTTAACAATAAGGAAAATGGGCTGCTCCTTGGCGGGTTTTCAGCAGTAAAAAATGACCCCGATGGCGGCGGCGGGGAAGCGAAAAGAGTATTTATATACAATAATTCGTTTTATAAAAACAGAGGTTGGGGTAGCGAAATCGTATTTCAAAATAGAGTCACTAACTGCCAAATTTCTAACAATATTTTTTATGGTGCTGGTACTGCAGGAGAGAGTTATGTAAACTTTAATCCGCCCTCAAATAGTAATAATGCATGGGGCGAAAACATATGGTTTGGTTCTAGCACTTCAGATTCCAACAGCTTACCTGGTACTGTAATTGCTGAAAATCCTGACTATGTTGATCCTAATAGCGGCAATTTAGAGTTACAAGCTTCTTCCACAGCAATAGATAATGGCGTTATTGAAAGCCCTATAACTAATTGGACGTCTCCTTTTTGGGAATCTCTTTTCCCTCCTAACGGCGATTTCCTTCCGCAAGGCAATAAAGATATTAAAGGAAATCCTCGGGTTTATAATACTATTATTGATTTTGGAGCTCATGAATTTGGTTCGATACTGTCAACTAATGACAACTCCTACCAAAAGCCTATACTACATTTTTATCCCAATCCAGCCTCTAAAAGCGTATCGCTTAGTACAAAAGGCAATTACCACTATAGTATTTTTAATATTACAGGGAAACGACTTCTTAAAGGAGCTACTAAACAAGTTATTAATGTCTCGACACTTTCTAATGGTCTGTATTTTGTGCATTTTTTAAATAACGAAAATCGAACCCGTTTTGTAAAAAAACTACAAATTTTAAAATGATTTTTTAATGGCCTACGACAGTTTGACGTAAAATTTGAAGTGAAGATGCCGCAGAATTTCAGGCTGTTTGAGCGCAGCGAGTTTCTGAAATTCAGGCATCGAACGAAAAATTTAGTCAAACTTTCGTAAGCCTAGCCTTTTTTGTTTCTTTTTTTGGCAATGAAAAAAAGAAAAGACAACAGTTTTTTAAGAAGGTTACAGGCTATACCTGCGTTTTTTTGCCTTAAACTCTAAGTTTTTTCATTATAAATCTTAAACGCCATTTTATATAGGTTCAGCTATATAAAAACTCCAGAGCCCTAAGTTCATTATAGTAATACTGCCCTTTTTTATAAAAACCAACATGCCCACCATATTTAGGCATTTCTAAAAATAGATTTTTATTCTCTTTAGCTTCTTTAATTGGATAACATTCTGGAGATAAAAAAGAATCGTTTAACGCATTTATAATTAAAGTTGGTATTTTAATATTTTGAAGAAATTGCAAACTACTACTCTTAGCATAATAATCCAATGCATCTATAAAGCCATGCGCTTTAGAAGTATAAGCATCATCAAAATCTTTTAATGTTTTGATATTTTTAATGTCGTCTTCAGAAATTAAATCCGGAAATTTAGAATGCTTCAATTTTAATTTGTTGATTAATTTAATCATGAAGTTTTTAGCATAAAGCATATTCTTTGGTTTCATTATTTCTAGTACAGCACCATAGAGAAAACAAGGCACAGATACCACTACTGCTCCTTTTATTTGAGTAGGCA
>CALDCO010000233.1 GCA_937937185.1 uncultured Flavobacteriaceae bacterium | reverse complement strand
ACCATTATTATCCCTGTTTATAATGAAGAAGACAATTTACCGCGTTTAGAGAAAGCACTATTACATTATATAAACATTGCAACTCTACCCACTAAAATAGTATTTGTTAATGATGGCTCTACAGATAATAGCCAATCGCTTATTGAAAACATTTGCGACAGACATGGCGCCTTCTTTTTTATAACATTTAATGATAATAGAGGCTTAAGTGCTGCACTTAAAGCTGGTTTTGACCATACAAAAACAGACTTAGTGGGTTATATAGATAGTGATTTACAAACGACTCCTAACGATTTTAATCGGCTTCTAGATTATAGTAAGGATTACGATATGGTTACTGGGATAAGGGTAAACAGGCAAGATAAAATAATAAAAAGATGGTCTTCAAAAATTGCCAATAGTATTCGTCGTGGTTTTACTAAAGATGGTATTATAGATACGGGTTGCCCTTTAAAAATAATGAAGACGAGTTATGCTAAACGTATTCCTATGTTTAATGGTTTGCATCGTTTTTTACCGGCTATGGTTTTACTTCAAAAAGGAAAAATTAAACAAGTTCCTGTGCAACACTTTCCGCGATTAGCAGGAAAAACAAAGTTTGGTTTTTGGAATCGGTCGTTTAGCCCTTTAATTGATTGTTTTATTTATTTATGGATGAAAAAAAAATACATTAATTACGACCTTAAAAAACAAAACCTATGACCAATGTATTACTATATGATATTGCTTTGCGGCGCAGTTGATGATTAAATGGTGAGAAAGAAAAATTACCAAAAAAGCCCAATTTTATAAATTAGGCTTAATTATAGTTTTTAATTATTTAGCGATATTTACTGCTCTGGTCTCTCTTATTACGGTTACTTTTACCTGTCCAGGATACGTCATGTCGGTTTGAATTTTCTGAGAGATGTTAAATGACAAATCTGCAGCACTTTGATCGTTAACTTTCTCACTCTCAACAATAACTCGTAATTCTCTACCAGCCTGAATAGCATACGCTTTTTTCACACCATTAAACCCAAACGCGATGTCTTCTAAATCTTTTAAACGCTGAATATAACTATCTAAAACTTGTCGTCTCGCACCCGGACGTGCACCAGAAATAGCATCACATACTTGAATAATTGGAGATAGCAACGATTTCATTTCTATTTCATCATGGTGAGCCCCTATTGCATTACACACATCTGGTTTTTCACCATACTTTTCGGCCCATTGCATTCCTAATATAGCGTGAGGTGTTTCAATATCAGACTCAGCGTCTGGTACTTTCCCTATATCGTGCAATAAACCTGCTCGTTTGGCTAATTTAGGATTCAAGCCGAGCTCTGCAGCCATAACGCCACAAAGCTTAGCAACTTCCCTTGAGTGTTGCAATAAGTTTTGTCCATAAGAAGAACGGTATTTCATACGTCCTACCACTTTTATTAATTCTGGGTGTAAACCATGAATTCCTAAATCTATTACGGTGCGCTTGCCAACTTCTATAATTTCTTGATCAATTTGCTTCTTTGTTTTCTTTACAATTTCTTCAATTCTTGCAGGGTGAATTCTTCCATCGGTCACTAATTTATGTAAAGACAATCGAGCAATTTCACGCCTTACAGAATCAAAACAGGATAGTATGATGGCTTCGGGAGTATCATCAACAATAATTTCAACACCGGTCGCTGCTTCAAGTGCTCTTATATTTCTTCCTTCCCTACCTATTATTCGCCCTTTAACATCATCAGACTCTATATTAAATACAGAAACACAATTATCTACAGCTTCTTCAGTACCTATACGCTGTATCGTGTTTATTATAATTTTTTTAGCATCTTGTTGCGCTGTGAGTTTGGCCTCTTCCATTTTGCCTTGAATGTAAGCCATGGCTTCATTTTTAGCTTCTCCTTTTAGAGATTCCACCAATTGCGATTTTGCGTCCTCGGCAGATAAACTGGAAATGACCTCTAACTGTTCTACTTGACTTTTGTGTAACTTATCTAACTTCTCTTCTTTCTTCTCAATGATGTTAAGCCTATGGTTAAAATCTTTGGCTTTAGCTTCTATAGCTTCATTGTTTTTTTTAATTTTAGAAAGTTCATTAGAAATTTGCGACTCCTTATCTCTTGTTCGTTTTTCTGACTCAGAAATTTTCTTATTCCGCGAAAGAATGACTTTCTCATGTTCTGCCTTAAGCTCAATAAATTTTTCTTTGGCTTGAAGAATTTTATCTTTTTTAATAGTTTCGCCTTCTTTTTTAGCCTCTCTTACAATAGAAGCAGCAGATTTTTGAGCCGCTTTAATTAGTTTAGACGCATTATTTCTCTCAAGTACTTTTGCAACAATGAAGCCTATTATAGCACCCACTGCTATACCCCCAATTGCTAATACTATCGTATTATTATCCATATTTAGTTAGTGTTTGAATATAAAAAAGCCTACACTAATTTTGGTTTTGTATAAACTCCTTAAAAACAAGTTTAGGGCTAACAAGCTGATCAAGTATCTGCTCAAGACACTAAATAAATAGTACTAGCAGCACGCTTTTACAACTTAAACTCACCCTTTTTAAAGAATTAACGTTGAGTTTATCAAAAAAATAATTAATGTAGGCAGT
Source organism: uncultured Flavobacteriaceae bacterium (assembly GCA_937937185.1). Lineage (GTDB taxonomy): Bacteria > Bacteroidota > Bacteroidia > Flavobacteriales > Flavobacteriaceae > JAHDGB01. Next base: position 4,755 of record CALDCO010000233.1, on the reverse strand, counting down.
AACCTTTAATTTTTATTTAAAAGAACTTAAGAGTTTAAATGAGCGCTTAGTAATAAATTAATCGCGGTTAGTTTATTCTCTACATGCTCGTTTGTGTACTCTTTGTCTAATATTTTTTGTTCTACTTGAGAAGCAAACTGTAACGCACACATAGCGAGTACATCTTGTTTGTCTCTAACAGAATAGTTTTGTTCAAACTCTTTAATCATAGTTTCTATCTTCTTTGCTGCTTTGCGCAATCCTTCTTCTTGACTTGGCGGAATCGTTAAAGGATAGACTCTATTAGCTATAGAAATCTTTATTTTTAGCAATTCTGCCATTTTGTTTACTATGTCACATTATTCAGAAAGTTTTTCGATACAATGATCTATTTCCCTAATTAATGTATTTATTTTGAGTTTGGTTTCTCTTTTATCATTATCACTGCCAAGTATTGTATTCGCCATCTTTAGTGTTTGATACTTATCTTCCCAAGCAATTAAATCTGCCGATTGACTATAAATAGTTTTTTGAGCAGTTTTTAAAGAGTTAACTAACTCTTTATTAGATCTTTTTAAGTCATTAGACTCTTGTATTACCTTATTAATTTTTTGTTCTAAAGCAATTACTAGATCTTCAATTTTACTCATTTACTAAAACAATACTTTATAATACAAATTTAAACCAACTCATTAATATTAACAATTATTTTAGCATAAATTTTAAAATTCTCTATTATCACTCAAATAAGAATGTTGTGCCTCAATATTTTATGCAATCCTTCCAAAAAATCAACAAATTTTTAACTTAGTCCCACCCTATTTTCTATCAAAAAACCACTAAATGCTTTAAACTTGTATGAGGCTAGCTGTTTTATAGCCAACTAAAGAAGTCTTACATTTCTTCACTATTAAATATTTAAAATTTTAAGGATAGAAGAGTGATTATTCTTAATTTCGTATTATTAATTACAAATTTAAGGTACAGTCTTTGAGTAAAACAATTAAAAAATGTAAATGAAATACCTCTTAATACTACTTCTTCTTGTAACGACATTTCTAACTGCACAGTCAAAATACCCTCAAGACTACTTTCGATCACCACTTGATGTGCCTTTAATATTAGCAGGTACTTTTGCCGAATTGCGCTCTAATCACTTCCACTCTGGTTTAGATATTAAAACACAACAACGCAATGGCTTAAATGTATATGCTACTGCTAAGGGTTATGTAAGTCGAATTAAAATTTCTCACTTTGGTTACGGAAAAGCATTGTATGTCACCCACCCTAATGGTTACACTACAGTATATGCGCATTTACAAAATTTTTCTACTGCCATAGACGACTATGTTAGGAAAAAACAATACGAAAAAGAAACTTATGAAATAGAATTATTCCCTAACGCAAACGACCTTATCGTAAAAAAAGGCGAAGTGATTGCTTATAGTGGTAATTCTGGAAGTTCTAGCGGGCCCCATTTGCATTATGAAATTAGAGACAATGCTGAAAGACCTGTGAACCCAATGCTTTTTGGAACAGATATAAAAGACACCACTAAACCAATTATAAATAGTATTTACGCCTACCCTATAGGCGAAAACGCTCATGTTAATCGGTCTAATAAAAAACAAAAGTTACAATTAATCCCTAAAGGTGATGGCGACTATAAAGTTGAAGCCATCGAAGCTTATGGAACTATTGGTTTTGCTATAGAGACGATAGATAGGCAAGACCAGGCTTCAAATAAAAATGGGGTATATGCTATTAAAACGTTTCATAACGGAACACAAAATTTTGAAATCAATTTTAAACGTTTTTCCTTTAGTGAATCAAAACATATTAATCGCTTAATCGATTATCAACATTATTTTGAAGAAAAGAAAAGGCTACAAAAATTATTTCTAGAAACCAATAACCCGCTTAGTATTTATGGCGATATGCAAAATAATGGTTATCTTAATATTACAGATGATACCGCTTCTATTTATAAAATTGTGGTGGCAGATTATAAAAACAATACGATAAATCTAGACGTAAATATTAATGGAATAAGGGCGCAACCTGAAGACTTAGAGCCTAAAGCCAAAACGCCCTATTACATTTATGCCAATCAACCTAACGAACTCGTTATGGACGCGGTTTCAGTGAATTTTTCAAAAAACACCTTTTATGACGACTTTTATATCGATTTTAATGTGAGTAGTGATACCTTAACGCTTCATCGCCCTATTATCCCCGCTAAAAAATCATTTACCATAAAATATGACATTAGTAATTACAATACTTTAGATAAAGAAAAGTTATATATAGCAAAGCTAACAGATAAAACGAATTTGCCTACATACGCTTCAACCAAAAGAAAAAAAAATAGCTTAAGTACAAGAACTAAAAATCTTGGTACTTATACCTTAGCCATAGATACTATTGCGCCAACCATTGTACCTGAAAATTTTAACGATGGTAAATGGCTTAGTAAATATCGTTTCTTAACTTTAAAAATTAATGACACTAACTCTGGTATCTCTAATTACAGAGCTACAGTAAACGGCAAATGGATTTTAATGGAGTATGACTATAAAAAGAAAACGTTAACACACGATTTTAATGATGGTATCGTTATAGAAACTAAAAATAACCTAAAAGTAATTGTTACAGACCATGTAGGCAATAGTGAAACCTACGAAGCAACTTTCTACAGAAAATAAATAGAGACATATTGAAAAAACTTGGTGACTTATTTAAAATATTAGTGGTTTTATTACCGCTTGTTTCCTTTGCGCAAAACGGAACACTTTCTGGTTTAGTATTAAATGAAGACAACTTCCCATTAGAAGATGTAAACATAAAAATTGATAATGGCGGCACAAAAACCAATAAAGATGGTTTTTTCACTCTCGAAATCCCTGCCAACACAGACATTACTGTTGTTTTTACGCACATAAGCCACAAACCTGTCACCGCAACTTTTAACTTAAAAAGTGGTGAAACTTATGTTTTTAATCCAGTAATGAGTGTGAGTATAGAACAAATTGAAGAAGTCGTTTTAAACTCTAAAAAACGTAAAGATATTGAGGGCATTGTCACAATAGAAACGAAAGCGCTAAAAAAAATACCTGGTACCAATGGCGGGTTAATTAGCATTTTAAAAACCTTACCAGGTGTCGTGGTAACCAATGAATTAAGTACGCAATATTCTGTGCGTGGTGGTAATTTTGATGAAAATTTAATATACATTAATGGTATTGAAGTTTATAGACCCTTTCTAATTCGCTCTGGACAGCAAGAAGGCTTAGGTATTGTTAATAGTGATCTGGTAAAAAATGTAGAATTCTCCTCAGGAGGATTTCAGGCAAAATATGGAGATAAGCTCTCTTCCGTTCTAGACATTACTTACAAAAAGCCAATAGATTTTGGTGTTGCTGCAGATTTGAGTCTTTTAGGCGGAAGTATTGCTATAGAAACAGTAAGCAAGGATGAAAAATTTACGAGCATTACTGGTTTACGTTACAGAAATAATAGCTTACTTGTAAACTCTAGAGAAATAGAATCAAATTTCGATCAAGCCTTTTTAGATGGGCAAACGTATCTAAATTATACTTTTAATGATAAATTTCAACTTAGTTTTCTAGGCAATGCCTCTATAAATCTTTACGACAACGAGCCCCAAACGCGACAAACAAATTTTGGAACCTTAGACGATCCCATGGCACTACTCGTGTTTTATCAAGGTCAAGAACGCGATCGGTATCAAACTTTATTTGGTGCTCTTAATGGCACTTATATTGCTAGCGATGATTTAACTTTAGATCTAGTGGCTTCTACCTATCATACCACTGAACAAGAGCATTTCGACATTTTAGCCGAATACCGATTAGGCGAAGTAAATGGTAACATAGGAGATGACGATTTAGGCGAAGTAGAATTTAGCACTGGCATTGGCAGCCAACTAAACCATGGTAGAAACGATTTAGATGCTTTAATATCTACAATAGAGCAAAAAGGAACCTATAACATTGAAGAAAACGAAATTAAATGGAGTGTTAAATATACTAATGAAGACATTAGAGACCGTTTAATTGAATGGGAGGTTATAGATTCGGCAGGGTTTTCTATTAGACCCCCTGGAACTACTATTTTTAACGATCAACCTTACACCCCTTTTGAAGGGCCTCTAACGCCTTTTCAGAATGTAAGAGCACAGAACGAAACACAAATAAATAGATTTCAGGCCTATATGCAATGGAGCAAACGAGGTAGTATAGGTGATAGTGAGGTTTGGTATAATGCAGGGGTAAGAGCACATAATTGGAGTGTAAAAGGAGACGGTTTAGAAGGAAACAACCAAACGGTGGTAAGTCCTAGAGGGCAACTTGCCATAAAACCCAATTGGAATAAAGACATGCTTTTTAGACTAAGTGGTGGTCTTTATTATCAGCCCCCTTTTTACAGAGAATTGCGCGATCGAAATGGAGAAGTACAACCTAATGTAAAAGCGCAACAATCTATACATTTAGTGGTAGGAAACGATTATAGTTTTAATATCTGGGAACGGCCTTTTAAATTAACTACTGAAGCCTACTATAAAGACATAAACGATGTGAACACCTATACTGTAGAGAATGTTCGTATTCGCTATAGGGCCAATAACAATGCAGAAGCCTTTGCCTATGGTTTAGATGTAAGACTTAACGGCGAGTTTGTGCCTGGTACAGAAAGCTGGTTTAGTTTTGGCTATTTAAAAACAGAAGAGAATTTAGATAATAGAGGTTTCATTCC
>CALDCO010000232.1 GCA_937937185.1 uncultured Flavobacteriaceae bacterium | reverse complement strand
TTTTAAAAATAAATAGTAATGAGCTTACGCAATTTGAAGAAATTCATCCAGATGGGCCTTTATTTAATCGTTTTTTTCAGGTAAAAACTCAGGCAGGCGATGTTTGGGGAACCCATGGTGGGCATAGTTCTACATATAATGTTTTTCAGGCACCTAGAAGGACAGGAGTAAGCCACTTAACCAATAATGGTTGGCAAAATATATCTTTTAACACGCTCGAAGATGCGATAACAGAACCGTGGGCCTTATCTTATATTGCGCCAAATCCGTTTAATAGAGATCAGGTATATATAAGTTCAGGTTTTTCTGGATTAATTGAAATTTTAGAGAATCAACCCGTGCTGTTATATAATCAGGACAATAGTACGCTACTTCCTTTAGAAGGATCAGACCTACATGTGACTTTAGCCTCTCATTATGATAAAGAGGGCACATTATGGGTCGCAACTAGTAGGAATGAACGAATTTTAAATAGGTTCAAAGATAACCAATGGGAATCATTCAGTTTAGAGGGAGTTATACCCAGTCCTGGGGCGAATTTAGGTGTGCCTGACATCTCATCAGACGATGATGGTAATATCTATATAGGAAGTCATAACTTTGGTTTAATTGGCTTTCAAGAAAATAATGGAAATCCAGTATTAAGAAATATAAGTGGTGTCGCCGAAAATTTGCCATCATCGGTCGTTACTGCCGTAGAAGTCGATAAAAGAAACCAAGTTTGGATTGGCAGCAATAATGGTTTAAGGGTTATCTTTAATACCGATGGCTTTTTTGCTAACCCTAATTTTAACGCCTCTGAAATTATTGTTCTTGATGATGGTGAAGCCAGTGAGCTTTTATTTCAACAGTTTATTACAGATATAGAAGTAGATGGCTCTAATAATAAATGGATAGGAACATTAGATTCCGGGCTTTTTTATTTTTCTCCAGATGGACAAGAAACCATTTTACGTTTTACTACAGATAATTCGCCTATACCTAGCAACCGAATCTTAGATATTTCTATAGACGATACCAATGGACTAGTTTACATCGCTACAGATAAAGGCTTAGTTTCTTTTAACTCGCAATCGTCTGGACCAAAAGAGAGTTTTAATGAGGCGTTTGTATTTCCAAACCCAGTACGCCCTAATTTTGACATCGTAGATGAAAAAGTTAAAATTAGAGATATTACAGAAAATGTGAATATTAAGATTACGGATATTGAAGGAAATTTGGTTGCTGAAGCAGAGTCTAATACCAATTCAAGATTTAAGGGCTTTAATTTAGAAGTCGATGGAGGAACAGCACTATGGAATGGGAAGAATTTCGCCAATGAAATTGTGGCATCTGGCGTCTATTTAGTAATGCTTACTGATTTGGATTCTCTTGAAACTAAAGTATTAAAACTAATGGTGGTTAGATAATGCTTACTAGCACTAAAGCATTAGTTTTATCTAAAATTAAATATCGAGATCATGATTTAATTGTTAAGTGTTATACCGAAGCAAATGGTGTTACAAATTATTTGCTTAAAGGCATCCTTAAATCTAAAAAAGGCCCCTATAATATTGCCTATTTCCAGTTATTATCTCAACTTCAACTAGAAACCGATTACAAAACCAATCGTTCTTTACAATACATAAAAGAAATCAAATCGTATTATTTATACACGAGCCTTCACACCAATATTTTAAAAAGTGCTATCACCTTGTTTTTAGCCGAAATATTATCCTATGCGTTACAAGAAGAGGAACAAAACACGTTACTTTATAATTACATAGAAACCACTTTACAATGGTTAGATACCAATGAAACCCCTTCTAATTTTCATCTATTGTTTCTAATAAGGCTTACTAAATATTTGGGTTTTTATCCAGATCAATCCAATATAGAAGCGCCTTATTTTAATCTATTGGACGGGGCGTTTCAACATAAAAATGAAGGAAAATATATTGTTTTTGGAGAAAATTTAACACTCCTAAAATCCTTGTTAGGCACAACATTTGATGTGTTAAATACAATCCAAATAACAGGTAAGCAAAGACAGGCTTTTTTAACGCTTGTTTTAACATATTTTGAGCTACATTTGGGGAACTTTAAAAAGCCAAAATCTTTACAAGTATTTAATGACGTTTTTAATTAAAAATAAATCACTTCTTGTTACTATTGTTAGTCTCTTTGTAAATGCTTTATTGTCCCATTCTCAAAATATTAAAGTCATTAACAAAGTGACCAAAGCAACAGTTTCTGGAGTTGCAATATATAATAAAAACAAAACGCAAAGTCAGGTTACTAATCTAGATGGCGAAGCCCATTTAGATCAATTTAAAAATGACGAAATACTTTACTTTCAACACATAAATTTCCAAAAGAAAGTACTTAAAAAGGCTAAAATTATAAATAGCACCATTTTATTAACACCCAATACTCAGGATTTAGACGAAATTGTTATTTCGGCCTCAAAATTTGAACAAACCAAAAGAGATATTCCTAAAAAAATAGCCAGCGTTAGCGCAAAAACAATTGCTTTTACTAATCCGCAAACGAGTGCAGATTTATTAGAATCTACAGGGCAAGTTTATGTTCAAAAAAGCCAATTAGGAGGCGGCAGTCCAATAATTAGAGGATTTTCAACTAATCGTCTATTAATAACGGTAGATGGCGTTAGAATGAATAATGCTATTTTTAGAAGCGGGAATTTGCAAAATGTAATTTCTGTAGATCCTTTTTCTGTTGAAAACACCGAGGTTATTTTAGGTGCAGCTTCTGTTATATACGGTAGTGATGCCATTGGAGGTGTTATGGGATTTTATACAAAGAAACCCAAGTTATCTCTAACAGATTCACTACATACTGAAACAAATGCCGTGTTAAGATATGCTACAGCAAGTGAGGAAAAAACAGCGCATATAGGGATTAATTTAGGCTATAAAAAGTGGGGGTTATTGACCAATGCCAGTTATACCGATTTTAATGATTTAAGAATGGGTAAAAATGGCCCTGATGCATATTTAAGACCTGAATTTGTAATTACAAATAATAATATAGATACGATCGTTAAAAATAGAAACCCGCTATTACAACGTTTTTCTGGATATAATCAAATTAATATTATGCAGAAAGCATTATACCAGCCGAAAGAAAATTTATCTTTCAATTTGGGTGTTTTTTACACTGCAAGTTCTGATGTGCCTCGCTATGATCGATTAATTAGACCTAATGATGATGGACAATTAAGATCTGCAGAATGGTTGTATGGTCCACAACGGTGGTTTATGGCTAATTTAAATAGTATTAAGTTAAGTAGTCGTTCTAATTTATATGATAAAATTAATTTTAATGCGGCCTATCAAAAATTTAATGAAAGTAGGATCGATAGAAATTTTCAATCCCTTAATAGAAGAGTACGTGAAGAAAAAGTAGATGCCCTTTCATTTAATTTAGATTTTGAAAAAAAAATAACCAACAAGACCAAACTCTTTTACGGTCTTGAATACGTTTATAATACTATTAATTCTGAAGCTCAAAATGTAATTATAAATACTGGCAATGTGGAAAATGCGGTAACACGTTATCCCGATGGTTCTTCCTGGCAATCCTCAGCGCTATATACTAGTATAAAATACAAACCCAACACAAAACTTGTATTCCAATCTGGATTAAGGTATAATATTATAAATTCTAAAGCTGATTTTGAAGCGAATAATGTGTTTTTAAACTTACCTTTTAACGAAACCAAAAACAATTCTGATGCGTTAACAGGTACCGCAGGAATAACCTGGCTACTAAATGAACAAGTACAATGGAAGTTTAATTTAGGGACAGCATTTAGAGCACCTAATATAGACGATATTGGCAAAGTATTCGATTCCGAACCCGGATCTGTAGTGGTTCCAAACGAAAATCTAAAACCAGAATATGCTTATAATGGAGATTTGGGGTTACGTCTTAATTTTGGTAAAACCTTTACCATAGATACCGGAACGTATTACACTTATTTGGATAATGCATTGGTAAGAAGAAATGGGGATTTAAATGGCCTTACACAAATTATTTATGATGGTGAATTAAGTAATGTTCAATCTGTTCAAAACGCCTCTAAAGCCTGGATTTATGGTTTCGAAATAGGTGCAAAACTTCAGTTTAATGAAGCCTTAAAATTCACTTCTCAGTATAACATTATAGGCGGTACAGAAGAGACAGATACTGTAGAAGTTCCTGCACGACATGTGGCGCCAAATTTTGGAAATGCACATTTAATATGGAAAAAAAACAAACTACAAGCAGATGCGTTCATAAATTTTAATGGGACATTATCTTCAAATCAATTGGCCCCCTCTGAACTTGGCAAAGCATTTTTATACGCCTTAGATGATAACGGCGATCCTTTTTCTCCTTCATGGTATACTTTAAACCTTAGAACGCAATACCAATTAAATAAAATGTTGTTGTTAACTTCTAGTGTCGAAAATATCACCGATCAACGGTATCGAACCTATTCTTCAGGAATTTCTGCACCAGGTAGAAACTTAATACTTTCTTTAAAATATAATTTATAGTACTGAAGTGGTTTAAACTTTGAAATCTTCATAAAACAAAAACACAAAAGATAGTTTTTTAAAATATGACTCGTGTTAAACACTCTTATTTTTTAACAGCCCTTTTAGTGATAAGCATTCCATTAGAAAGCTTAACTTGGGCAATATAAGGCACAGCATTTAAGTTGGCTAAATTGTAAACCTCTACCTTTTCTTTTCCATCGAAATGATAGAGTTCTTGCCCTAAAAGATTTAATAGTCGTACCGAATTAATCGTTGCAGTAGTGTTAGTTATCGAAAAACGCACATTATTATTTTCGAGCTCAATGATTGACAAATTTGCACCAATGCTATTCGTATCATTGTTAGAGAGAATTCCTTCATTAAAGACAATCTCAAACCGGTCTTTAAAGAACCCTGCTTCAGAAGTAAATGTATAGTCAGCAGATTTTAAATCGTGAAGTATTCCCATAAAATTATCTTTCACATACACGGGTTCTTTTTCCATAAACTCGCCTTGCAAATGGTCTATACTTAGAGTATATAATGTTGGCGAGTCGATGGCAGTAGTCATTCCTAATTTAATAGATTCGTTTATTGTTAAATCTTCGGGTGCTTTACCTTGAATGGCAAATTC
>CALDCO010000231.1 GCA_937937185.1 uncultured Flavobacteriaceae bacterium | reverse complement strand
ATCTGTTAAATAGCAATTGCTATTGTTTTCTTTTTTGTAGCTATTGGTTATAGTACTTTAGGGATTAGGGATTAGGGATTAGGGATTAGGTCAATCATTCTAAATTTTTTAATGACCGTTAATAGCTAAGTATCGATTTTTAGTTAATAACCTCTTCAAACTAATGCCTAATCCCTATCAAGTAAATCTGGTCGCCTTTCCTTTGTGCGTTCATAGGCTTTTTCTTCTCTCCATTTTTCTATTTTAGGAAAGTTACCACTAAATAAAACCTCAGGCACTTTAAGGCCCTTATATTCTCTAGGGCGCGTGTAAATTGGAGGTGCTAATAAATTATCTTGAAAAGAATCGGTTAACGCAGAAGTTTCATTTCCCAAAACTCCAGGAATTAGTCTTATAATCGCATCACATAATACAGCTGCTCCTAATTCCCCTCCAGACAAAACATAGTCGCCTATAGATATTTCTTTAGTAACAAATAAGTCACGTACACGTTGGTCTACGCCTTTATAATGCCCACATAGTATTATCATATTTTTTTTTAGCGATAAGGTATTTGCAATACCTTGTTTAAGTGTTTCTCCATCTGGCGTCATATAAATGACTTCATCGTAATGGCGTTCTTCTTTTAATTTGGAAATGCATTTGTCAATAGGCTCAATAAGCATTACCATGCCAGCACCACCTCCAAATTGGTAATCGTCTATAGTTTTATAATTATTAGAGGTATAATCTCGTAAATTATGAAAATGCACGTTAACCAAATTTGCTTCTATGGCGCGTTTTAGAATAGATGCTTCAAAGGGGCTTTTAAGTAATTCTGGTAAAACAGTAATAATATCAATTCTCATAATGCATTTTCTATAAAAAGCAAAGATGCAAATAATTTAGAGAAACTCTATATTGAAAATTATAGGCTAAAATATTCGAAACAGGCATTTAGTTTATTTCGATGTTCTTTTAAGTCTTTTATTTATAATTTCGATACTATTTTCTCCATGTCATTGCTAAAAATGACTCTTTATGACTGCTATTGTTTATAGGTGAGTAATGTGAAAACAATAGCAATGCTTAATAACAGCTTAACTGTGATGCACTTTTGTAATTTATAGGCAGAAGATGCTATTATTGCCCACAATACGAGTTCTTAGTATTATAACTTATTATGAATAAAAAAAGAGGTAGCGTTTTTATTCACTACCTCTTTTTTTCGATTCTGTATCGCTACTAATTCTTAATTAAAATTAATCGATAACGATATTCTCCATTATTTTATTCCCTTTATTTGTGGTAAATTCTATAAAATACACACCTTTAGAGTAACTAGATAAAATAATGTTTTTAGTGTCATCAAATTCCTTAATTAATTGTCCAAGGCTATTAAATAATTTAGTTTCTTTTATTAAGATATCCTCAGGTATTTCGACATTTAATTGATAAGAAGTGGGATTTGGATATAATTTTAACTTTTCAGAAAATGAATTTTCTTCTGTAGATAATATGTTATCTATACTATACACAATAACTCCTCTTTGAGCTCCTATCGCCACAGTATTAGCATCTTCAGTTAAATAAACAGATACACCAAGTTGATTACCACCTGATCCATCTATATTTTCACCAACTTGAACCCAATTATCATTAGAGTTAGTATATATTTGAACCCTTCCTGCGAAAAAACCACCACCTCTATTAAATGGTGCTCCAATAGCAACAGTATTTCCGTCACCAGATAAAGATGTGCCTTGACCAAAAACATCACTGCTGTTTTCTCCAAGTAAAGAATCTCCAATTTGTACCCATTGACCTGCCTCATTTCTGAAAATCTTTACGATTCCAGCATTACTTCCATTCGTATCATCACCTATACTAGATATGGCTATTGTATTCCCATCTGCTGAGAGAGAAACTTCTTGTCCAAACTCATCACTAACATTGTCGCCCAAAATATCACCTCCAACTTGAGTCCAAGTGTTACTAACATTTTCGAATATTTTTACTTTTCCAGAATTAGAGCCGTTTTCATCATTCCTTAAAAACGATACGGCTAAAATTGTTCCATCGTTTGATAGAGAGACATTTGCTAATTCATCTCCTGCTGCTTCTCCATCGATATTTTGGCCAATTTGAACCCAGCTATTTGCTTGGTTTTGATATACCTTTACTTGACCAGAATCTTCTCCATTTGCATCATTTTTAGGAGAGGATATTGCAACAATCGATCCATCAGCAGATAATGATAAACCAGAACCAAACTCATCTCCTTCTGCTTCTCCATTAATTGGATTACCGACAGGAACCCAAGCATCACCTTGTAATTCATAAATGGTTACTTGCCCAGAATCGCTTGCTGTAGCATCGCTCTTGGGAGCACCAACTGCGACTATGGCTCCACTTTTAGATAGTAATGTTTTGAATCCAAATAAATCGCCTTCATTTTCTCCATCTATAAATGATCCGAGTTCAACCCAGACATTATTTTCAATGGTAAAAATTTGTACTTGCCCAGACATTACTCCATTACTATTCATGTTATTTGCTGCCCCAGCTGCTAAAATACTACTATCACTCGATAGCGATACACTAGAGACAAAGGGAGGATTGTTGACACCCTCGATGCCTTGACCTAGTTGGACTTGAGAATTTATATTTAATGATAAGAGGACTAGTGCCTTTAAAAGAATAATTTTTTTCATTTTAATGATTGTTAATTTGTGAATAATAGTTGTTATTAATGTTGTTTAATCGTTTTTTTTTTATTTAAGGTTACTCGCCATAATATTTATAGCTTTATTTTATCCAGTCTGTCTCTTAGAGAATACCTCTAAAAAACATATGTTTTTCATAAGTTATTTTTTTAGTTTTACACAATTCTTTTTTTATTTAATATCATAAACCATTAATTATAAAATACTTAGTGCGCATTGGTTTTATATCAGATACACATTTCCGTACTTTATGCTGTTGTAAGTTGAATTTTGCGAATGCGCGGTTTTACAGCCCTATTAATTTCGGTTATTTTCTTTATCCAACAAACCTCTATATCCTTTTAGATTCTTTTGTAAGGGGATCATTCCATAAGTCATGACCTTTACTTTCTTTTATTTGTTGGTTATCTCCCTACCATTACCTGTTCGGGAAGGCTTTACACAACTTGCATTTACACTTTTCTATGGGTTGACTGTAAATTCTAAATTTACCAATGCAAAAGTATTATTAAATAATTAAAAATCAATCCCTTTGTTTAATTTCTCTAAAGGATCCTCTCATTTAATTAACTTTTTAAAGCAAATATCTTGATATAAAAACCTAATCTCTATGGCGTTTTATCGTTTCATAGCGTTGGCTAAAATACTAAATATTAAGTTTTTGACAAAATAAATAGATTTCATTTTTAGTGATTTTAGTTGTTTGAGTTTACCGTAATACCGTGAGTTCGTCATAAGAAAATTTACGTCAGTCAGAGTGATTTTCGATAGAAAATGGTATTGAAGACCAATAAATTTTCAATCAAAAGCCTAATTTCGATACCATTTTTTTTCATTTTACTTTGAAAAATTACTCAATTTGACGGCTTTTTCATACTAAATCCTTAGATCGAACTCACGTCAATAGAACAACACTATCTCTTTTAAAAACTATAATTTTATAGACTTCTTCATATTTTTTGTTCTAAAGTCTTCGCAATTTTTAAATAAGGCTATGGCATTTCCCCTTGGTATGTGCACTTTAATTCACCAGAGATTTTTTTAATTCGGTGTTTTTCATGGCATATAATCAATAATCTTAAAAAGGTAATTATAAGTTTACTTCATTTGTCCAGAAATAGTGTAAATCAGGATCTTTTTTCCAATCTAAGT
>CALDCO010000230.1 GCA_937937185.1 uncultured Flavobacteriaceae bacterium | reverse complement strand
GCTTTAATAATTTTCTCCTGATGAAGAATGGATTCTTGATGCACCGCTTTAAAGATTTTCAAAGTAAATTCTTCACTTAACCCTCTACTATCGCCTTCTAAAATCATTTTACCTAAAATCTCATTCCACCGCTTGCTTTGTAATACGGCAACGTTCTTTTCTTTTTTAATAAGGCCTATATTATCGGCTATTTTCATACGTTTCCCTAACAACTCAATTAACTGGTTGTCAACGACATCTATTTGAGCTCGCAAATTACTTAATGCTTTGGTAAACGCCTCTTCTGAATCGCTTATTTTTCTAATTCTTAAGTCTTCCATAATTTTAACTAATCGTTTTGGGGTAACTTGTTGTGCGGCATCACTCCATGCATTATCTGGGTCGAAATGTGTTTCGATCATTAGTCCATCAAAATTTAAATCAAGTGCCGTTTGGCTTACATCAAAAATCATATCTCTGCGTCCTGTAATATGTGAAGGATCGTTTATTAAGGGCAAATCAGGGAATTTAGTTTGTAAGTCTATCGCTAATTGCCATTCTGGATTGTTTCTATATTTCGTTTTGTCGTAAGTTGAGAAGCCACGATGAATGACCCCTAGCTTTTTAATATTAGCAGTAGCCAATCTTTCTATTGCACCCAGCCACAATGGCAAATCTGGATTTACAGGATTTTTTACTAACACCACTTTATCTGTCCCTTCTAAAGCGTCTGCAATTTCTTGAACAATAAATGGGCTAACCGTAGACCGTGCACCAATCCATAACAAATCAATATCATGCTCTAAAGCCAATTCTACATGCGCTCTATTTGCAACTTCTGTAGCGGTTTTTAAACCCGTTTCTGCTTTTACTTTTTGTAACCATTTTAAACCCAATGCGCCTACGCCTTCAAAATTCCCGGGGCGTGTTCTTGGTTTCCAAATACCGGCCCGATAATAACTTACATCTGTGTCTTTTAAATCGTGAGCAATTTTAAGCACTTGCGCTTCCGTTTCTGCACTACATGGTCCGGCAATCACTAATGGGTGATCTAATTTAAGATCGTCTAACCATGTTCTTAATTCTTTTTTGTTTTCCATTACTATGGGTTTTATTCTATTCCGTTTAAAATTTGTTTAATATGATTGGTATTTTCCATGTCATTGAATAGGCCTTCAAAATCATCATTTTTCATTTTATCCTTAAACGCAGTCAAATTTAAGATATACTCCTCAAGAGTTTCAATAACATTCACTTTATTTTGCTTAAAAATTGGTGTCCACATTTGTGGAGAACTTTTTGCGAGTCGCACCGTCGATGCAAATCCACTTCCAGCCATATCAAAAATATCGCGCTCGTTTTTTTCTTTTTCAATCACTGTTTTCCCTAACATAAAAGCACTAATATGAGATAAATGGGAAACATATGCAATGTGTTTATCGTGTGCTTTAGGATTCATATAACGCATGCGCATTCCAATACTAGCAAATAACTTCAGGGCTTTCTCCTGAAGCTTCATTCCTGTTTTTTCTACTTCACAAATAATATTTGTTTTATTTTTAAATAGTCCTGAAAAGGCAGCTTCAGGTCCAGAAAATTCTGTTCCGGCGATAGGATGCATGGCTAAAAAATTTCTTCTTTTCGGATGGTTTTCAACCGCTTTACAGATGTGTTGTTTTGTAGAACCTACATCTACAATTAGTGCCTCGTCGGAAACGGCGTCTAATAATTGTGGTAAAAGCCTTACTGCGGCATCTACTGGAACGGCTAGAATTACCAGTTCGGCCTCATTAATGGTATTTAATTTGCTTATTTTATCTATTATTTTTAAATCTAAAGCCTTTTCCAAATGCGCCTCATTATTATCAACACCAAAAATCACCACATTAGGATTTTGCCTTTTAATATCTAGTACTAGACTTCCTCCAATTAACCCTACACCAATTATGTATATGTTTTTCATTTCTTGCCCGCCAAAGTGGGTGGTTTTAATTTATTTTTTTCGCGACTTCGGGAATCACCCTTTTTAATATTTCACTACGCATCAAATCCTAGCAATTGCCTCTTTTAGACTTTCGCTTGTATTGCACAAGGATATTCTAATATAACCTTCGCCATTGGTTCCGAAAACAGTTCCAGACGCAATAAATATATCGTTCTCTCTCAACAACTTATCTACGAATTCTTCGGCTTTAAAAAAAGCAGGCAATTTAGCCCACACAAATAAACCTATGGCTTCTTTATTGTAAGTACAATTTAGTTTATCTGCTAATTCCCAAACTAAAGCCCGTCTCTTTTCATAGACACTATTTAAACTTAAATACCATAATTTAGAACATTTTAAGGCGACTATAGCGCCTTGTTGGATGCCGTAAAACATCCCAGAATCGATATTGCTTATCACCTTTAAAACTTGAGTTAAATGCCTATTAGCACCAAGTAGCATACCTACTCTCCAACCTGCCATATTAAAGGTTTTACTTAAAGAATTAAGCTCTAAACACACTTCCTTCGCGCCTTCTATACTTAATATGCTTTCAGGTTTATTATTTAAAATAAAACTGTAAGGATTATCATTAATAATGATAATATTATGCGCCTTAGCGAAAGCAATTAAACGTTTAAATAGTGCTTTATTTCCTTTTGCTCCCGTTGGCATGTGCGGATAATTAACCCACATTAATTTAACCTTACTTAAATCTTGCTTTTGTAATGCTTCTAAATTTGGTAACCAATGATTCGTTTTATCTAAATCATAATATATAGGTTCTGCCTCCAATAATTTCGTCACCGAAGCGTAAGTGGGGTAACCGGGGTTTGGAATAAGCACTTGATCGCCTTTATCTAAAAAAGCCATGGAAATGTGCATGATTCCAGATTTACTGCCCATAAGCGGTAAGACTTCTGTTAACGGACTTACAGTGACAGAATAATGCTCCTTATAAAAATTAGAAATTGCTTTTCGTAATTCAGGTAAGCCTTGATAACCTTGGTATTGATGTGCTTTGTCTTCTTTTAAACTTTCGACTAACGCGGTGATTACTTTTTCTGGAGGTCGCAAATCTGGACTTCCTATCCCTAAATTTAAAATAGGCTTTCCATTAGCCTTTAAAAGGCTTACTTCTCTTAACTTTTTGGAGAAATAATATTCTTCTACACGATGTAATCTATTCGCAACTTCTATCATAACTTTGCATTTTTATAGGTGCCTAGAATTTTAAATTCGTTTGCCATTATTTCTATAATTGATTTTGCTTTTTCAAAATCTTGATACGCATTAAAAGTAAGGTCTACAAAAAAGGAGTACTTCCATGGTCTTTCTATTTTTGGGAGCGATTGTATTTTTGTTAAATTGAGTTTACAATCGCTTAGCACGTTTAATATCGCTGCTAAACTGCCTTCTTTATGATCTAATTCAAATTTTATTGAGGCCTTATTTATTTTAGAGCTGCTCGGTTCTGAATTCGAGCGTTTAACAATTACAAATCGGGTTTCGTTGTGTTTAATGGTTTGTATGCTAGACGCTAAAATAGTTAACTCAAAAATCTCGGCAGCCAAACGACTGGCTATCGCACCAATATTTTTTAATTCATTATTACGAATACGTTGTGCCACTTCAGCGGTATCTTTATCTTCTATAAGTTTAATATGAGGATAGCTTTTAAAAAAAGTTTTACATTGTAATAAGGCCATAGGATGCGAATAGACCTCAACAATATCTTCTATCTTTTGATGAGGTAGTGCCATTAAATGATGTTGAATGTCTAAATAATACTCTCCAACAATCTGTAAATTATGGCGATCTATTAACGCATAATTAGGGAGTATCGATCCTGCAATAGAATTCTCTATAGCCATAATAGCGACTTCTGTTTTCTTGTTTAATAGCTCTTCAACGGTACTATCAAAAGACAAGCATTCGCTTACTGGCACATGGTTACCAAAATAATGTTGCGACACAATATGATGGAATGATCCTTTTACACCCTGTATTGAAACTGAATTCATTTAACTTCGTTTTTTGTGACTAATTAAAGTCATCACTATAAACAAAAAAAGTCTCGATTTAAATCGAGACTTTCCGTTTTGTACTTATTATTAAAATTACATACACTAGGTCTCGCTTCTTTTACTAAAGAAGAAATACTCGCTAAAATATGTATTGAATGTTGTTTTCATTGTTGCGGTAAAAGTAGAAAATAAATCTACATATGAAATACTAAAGTCTTATTTTTATTGTTTTTAGCTGAAGATTTGTAGATTTAGCAATAACCCCTTCCTATCTTAAAGGATAATTCATTTTAAATACATTTTATTAGCATGTCAATAAAAGTTGAAAACATAACAAAAACATACGGTACCCAAAAAGCGCTAAATCAGGTTTCTTTTGAAGTAAAAAAACCTGAAATTGTTGGTTTTTTAGGGCCTAATGGTGCTGGTAAGTCTACCATGATGAAAATATTAACGACTTATATTAATGCTACGGAAGGACAAGCCAGTGTTAACGGCTATAATGTTACTACACAAACCAAAAGTGTGCAACAAAGTGTTGGTTATTTACCCGAACACAACCCTTTATACCTAGAATTATATATTAGAGAATATCTAAATTTTAATGCGGCCGTGTATAAAATTAGTAAAGCGAGAATTGAAGAGGTTATTGAATTAACAGGCTTAATGCCAGAAGCTCATAAAACCATTGGGCAACTCTCTAAAGGCTATAGACAGCGTGTTGGGCTTGCCAATGCCTTACTGCACAACCCAGATGTTCTTATTTTAGATGAGCCTACTACAGGTTTAGACCCAAACCAACTTGTCGATATTCGAAACCTTATTAAAACTATAGGTAAAGAAAAAACGGTGTTTCTCTCTACACACATTATGCAAGAGGTTGAAGCCATGTGCGACCGTGTTATTATTATTAATAAAGGGGAGATTGTTGCCAATAAAAAACTAACGGAGTTGCGTGAAGGCCAGTCTCAAATAGTAATTGTAGAATTTGATTACCGAGTGGAAGATGCCTTTTTAAAAAAGCTCCCTCATGTTAAACAGGTAAAAAATACACATGGTTTTGTTTATGAAATCACCTTTTCTACCACCGAAGACATGCGGTCTTATGTTTTTGATTTTGCCCATGATAATGAGTTAAAAATCCTTCAGCTTAATCAAAAAAATGCCAGTTTAGAGAGTTTGTTTAGGGAATTGACGGGATGAATTAGGGATTAGGGATTAGGGATTAGGGATTAGGGATTAGGGATTAGGAAAATTATTTTTTTATTTTAAATCTTTCCTAACTTGTCCGAATTAGTACGGCAGGCCCAATTTGGCTATGATTTTCTGCAATTCTACAGGTAAAGGGACACGCATTAATTTCCTTTTTGTTTATTTTAGACCTGTCAGGTTTCAAAAACCTGACAGGTCTATTTTATCATATTCCTAAACTTGTCCGAATTAGTACGGTAAGCTCAATTTGGCTATAATTTCCTGCAATTCTATAGGTACAGGGACACGCATTGTAATTTCCTTTTTGTTTATTTTAGACCTGTCAGGTTTTTGAAACCTGACAGGTCTATTTTATCATATTCCTAAACTTGTCCGAATTAGTACGGCAGGCCCAATTTGGCTATAATTTCCTGCAATTCTA
>CALDCO010000229.1 GCA_937937185.1 uncultured Flavobacteriaceae bacterium | reverse complement strand
CTTAAAGGGCATTTTATTGTTGAAGGAAAAGAGAGAAGCGTGCCTTTTAAAGCAGAAAAAAGCACAACTCGTTTTGAAGTCACTAGTAATGCAAAAGCCAATGTTAGTGGGAATTGGGAAACGGTATTTAGCCCTAATAGTGAAACCGATAGATATATTGCCAAAGGTATTTTTAAGCAAAACAAAAATAAAATAACAGGCACTTTTAGAACAAAAACAGGCGATTACAGATATTTAGAGGGTGTTTTAGATGGTAACGACATGAAACTTTCTACTTTTGATGGCTCACACGCCTTTTTGTTTACAGCGACTGTTACAGACTCTACAATGAATGGGATGTTTTATTCAGGTGACCATTGGAAAGAACCATTTGTAGCAAAACGTAATGCGAATTTCGAATTGCCAAATGCTCATGAATTAACCTTTTTAAAAAAAGGTTATGACCGTTTAGAATTTACGTTTCCAGATGCCAACGGGCAACTTATTTCTCTTAACGATAAACGCTATAAAGATAAAGTGGTTATTGTTCAAGTAATGGGAACTTGGTGTCCCAATTGTTTAGATGAGAGCAAATATTATGTCGATTATTATGAAAAAAATAAAAATAAAGATTTGGAATTCTTAGCCTTAGCTTTTGAATATGCCAAAACAAAAGAAGATGCTTTTAAAAGAATAAAAAGATTAGAAGAAAAAATAGGTATTAATTATCCCATTTTATTAGCACAAACAGGAACCACCGATAAAGCAAAAGCACAAGAAAAATTACCAATGCTAAATCATATATTAAGTTATCCCACTACTATTTTTATAGATAAACAAGGTAAAGTAAGAAAAATACATACCGGATTTAATGGTCCTGCAACTGGAGATAAATACATAGCGTTTAAAACTGAATTCGAAAATTTTGTGAATTTGCTATTAAATGAATAATCCTATTGTAATTAATTATTAGCCAATGAAACACTTCTCCGTTTTTTTAATAATGACCATTATGTGTCTTGTTTCGTGTAAAAAAGAAACAACTTCTATAAAAGTATCCCAAAGCGAAGTGTTAACTCCTTTTTTTACTAAAATTATGATGCCTACCACTGGTTTTTCTCATTTACCCAGATTAAGAACTCATATGGGGAAATTACATGCCACATGGGTAGAAATGAAAGACTCTGTGGCCACTTTAAAATACGCGCATTACAATAAAAACAAATGGAGCACCCCCAAAGTGGTGAGCGCTGGTAAAAACTGGTTTGTAAATTGGGCAGATTTTCCAGCTCTAGCGATTAATGGAGATTATGTACTTACAAATAATCTTCAAAAATCTGCCTCTGGCACTTATGATTATGATATTAAGCTTCATTTATTTTCATCCAAAAGTAAGAAAGAAAATTTCTCATTAAATACAGATGGCATTGCTGCTGAACATGGTTTTGTTTCCATGCATGGTTACGACGACGGCTACTATGTAAGCTGGCTAGATGGGCGACATACGAAAAATAAAAATAGTAAAAAAAATCAAATGACGTTGCGAAATGCCTTCATTAATTTAGAGGGTGAAATCGTTGATGAAGTAGAAATTGACGAGCGAGTTTGCGATTGTTGCAATACAGCAACAGCGATTTCTAACAACGGTCCCATAGTTGTTTATCGCGATCGCTCTAATGAGAAACAAGAAACTAGAGATGTTTCTATTGTGCGCTGGGTAGATGGAAAGTGGACTAAGCCTAAACCTGTGCATGTAGACCATTGGAAATTAAATGGTTGTCCTGTTAATGGGCCTGCAATAGACACTCAAGGTAATCATGTTGCTGTGGTTTGGTTTACCGCTGAAAATGAAACACCTAGAATACTACTCGCTTTTTCAAATGATAATGGCGAACATTTTAAAGCCCCATTGCGAATAGATGGTGGCAATACCATAGGAAGAGTCGATGTTCGTTTTTTAAAAGACAACAGTGTTTTAGTTAGTTGGTTAGAACTCAATGAAGAGGCGGCTGTATTAAAGGTGGCTCGTGTTCATCAAGACGGTAGCAGAGAAGAAAATATTGTTATAGCTAATACCTCAGCAGAAAGACAAAGCGGCTTCCCACAATTAGAAGTTATAGAGGATACCGTATATGTTGCTTGGACCGATTTAAAAGGAGAAAAATCTACGATACAACTAGTAAGTTATAAAGTGCCATTTAAATAAATGGGATTAAACTCACCTAAATTTATAATTAAAAAATCTTCTTTTAGTTTAAACCATTTCATAGTAGTTATCCATGAATAGTTTCAGATTTGCCATAACGTTTAATGACTTCTGCTTCAAAATCTACTAATTCTTTCCAACGCTTATCTACATTAATATCTTTTCCATATTTTCTAGCAAATGTTATAAATGTAGTATAATGTCCAGCCTCGCTAATCATAAGCGTTCTATAAAAACTGGCAAGAGCTTTGTCTTTTATATTTTCAGAGAGGGTTTTAAAACGTTCGCAACTTCTAGCTTCGATCATTGCAGAAAAAAGTAAACGATCTACAAGACTTTGTGTACGATTACCACCTTTATTCATAAACTTAAAAAGTTCATTTACATAACTGTCTTTGCGCTCACGTCCTAAAGTATAGCCACGGGCTTTAATAATGTTGTGCACCATTTGAAAATGCTCTAACTCTTCTTTAGCTAATTCTAATAATTCGGTAACTAATTCTGGGTATTCAGAATTATTAGTAATAATAGTAATCGCATTAGTGGCAGCCTTTTGTTCGCACCAAGCATGGTCTGTAAGGATTTCTTCAATATTAGATTCTACAATATTTACCCACCTTGGGTCGGTTTCTAGTTTAAGATGCAACATGAGTTTTTACTTTTATTCTTTAAATTCTGCTTAGTTAGTTCTATTTTAACGTGATTTCGATCTAAGGATTTAGAATGAAAAAGCCGTCAAATTGAGTGGTTTTTCAAAGTGAAACGTAGAAAAACTGTATCGAAATTAGGCTTTTGATTGAAAATTTATTGGTCTTCGTTACAATTTTCTACCGAAAATCACTCTGACTAACGTAAATTTTCTTATTTCGAACTCACGTTATTTTATATAAAATTAGTGATTTTAAAAAGGGGATTCGTTTTTTTATCTAAAAAAATGATATTCGCCGTTTAACAATTAATGTCTTAGTGTAATTCTGCTATTTGTTCGATGCAGTGATAAAGAGTAAATGTGTTACTAGAATTAATTGCACCACATTCAACAAGCTACAAAACAGGGCAATGGCAGTCACTTTTCGGAGTAAAACTGAGAAAATGGTATTGAAATTAGATTTTTATTGAAGATTTATTGGTGTTTAACACCTTTTTCTATGAAAAATCACTTTGAAGAGGTAAATTCCTTACGTCCAACTCACGTTTATAGTTTAATTTTTTATATATTTAGTACCCTTAATTTTTATTCTCTCACTACTATGAAAAAAATTGGTTTGATTATGGCCAGTTTTGGAATAACTACGATTATCCTATCGTTAATAGATTTATTCCCCGCTTTATTGATGTGGATTTATAATTGGGGAGAAATTACTGCTTGGTTTATAAAAATAGGATTCATAATTGTTGGTATTGTGCTTTTTTTCATGGCAGACCAAGATGTTATTGATGACCAACAACCCAATATTCCAAGTTAGCAGGATCGCAGTTCATCTTCAATAAATCATCTATTTTTCAGCGCTTTAATGATGTTCTTTACAAAGTGATTTTTTAGAGTGAAACGAAGAAAATCACCCTGACTAGAGAAAATTTTTAAACTAAGCTTTGGTTTATATAATTCTATCCCCTATTACTTTTACATTTCAACAATTGTTATAAAAAGAATATTATCGCGATCTTTGTACTGGACATTGTGAATTATAGTTTTGAAAATATAATTTTGTTTCACAAATTATAGACTATAATTACAGTCTGTTTTATCCTAATTAACTATTGCTTAGTATTTATTCAATATTCTACAAAAAAATGAAAATAGCTATTCTCTTTCCTTTACTCCTACTTACATTACCCATCACTTCGCAAACCAATATGAAACTCTATGATATTATCGAAGCTGTATCTGAAAAGCGCATTAAAAATGACGTGCAAACTTTAACCAATTTTGGTACGCGTAATACTTTTAGCGATACGATCTCTAATACAAGAGGCATAGGCGCCGCTAGACGTTGGATTAAAGCTGAATTTGAAGCCATATCTAAAAAATGCAACCATTGTATTGATGTTTTTTATCAAAAAGACTTTGTCACTAAAGAAGGAAATCGTCGTGTTCCTCACGATGCATGGGTTGTAAATGTTGTTGCCATACAAAAAGGAACGAAGTTCCCAAATCGTTATATTATTATGAGCGGAGATATAGATTCTCGAGCTAGTGATACTATGGATTTTACTACCGATGCGCCAGGTGCAAATGATAATGCTTCAGGGATGGCTGGTACTATTGAAGCGGCTAGAGTGTTAAGCAAATATAAATTTGAAAACAGCATCATTTATGTAGGCCTTTCTGGAGAAGAACAGGGTCTTTTTGGAGGTGCGGGATTAGCTAAATATGCAAAAGATAAAGGCTGGGATATCATTGGCGTTCTTAATAATGACATGATTGGTAATATAAAAGGGGTTGATGGGGTGATAGACAATCGCACTTTTCGGATATTTTCTGAACCCGTCCCTGCTAATGAAACTGAACAGCAAAGAAAACAACGCCGTTTTTATGGCGGTGAAGTTGATGGTGTTTCAAGGCAATTGGCACGTTACGTGTATTCGACAACTAAAAGCTATATGCCGGAAATGAACCCTTTGATGATCTATCGTTTAGATCGTTTTGGTCGTGGAGGGCACCATAGGCCTTTTAATGACTTAGGCTTTGCCGGTATTCGTATTATGGAAGCCCATGAAAACTACACACAGCAACACCAAAATATTAGAGAAGAAAATGGCATTAAATATGGAGATGTTATAGAACATGTTAACTTTGAATATGCTAAAAAATTAACGGCAGTAAATGCTATTAATTTAGCGTGTTTAGCTGAAGCACCTCCTGCGCCTTCAAATGTTGCTATTGGTGGTATTGTTGAGGCTTCAGCTAAGTTTAAATGGAACAAAGTAAAAGGTGCTAAGGGATATAAAATTTACTGGAGAGAAACGACTTCACCTACTTGGGATAATAGTCGATATGTAGGCGATGTTTCTGAATTTTTATTAAAAGGAGTCGTTATCGATAATTTTTTCTTTGGCATTGCATCTGTTGGTGAAAATGATGTAGAAAGCATGATTGTTTTTCCAAATAAAATCTTTAGGTAAGCCTTTTACATGTCTGAAAAACCTGAGTTTTATTTTAAAAATGATATCGAATGGCGTTCGTGGCTTTCAAAAAACTATGAATTAGAAACTGGCATTTACCTTATTTTTTACAAGGTGGAAAATAAAGAAGCGTCAATGCGATGGGAAGACGCCGTAAAAGTGGCTTTATGCTACGGCTGGATCGATTCTACGGTAAAAAGCCTTGGTAATGGAAAACGCAAACAATATTTCTGTAAACGCAATCCTAAAAGCGTATGGAGTGCTCTAAATAAGAAATATATTTTAGAATTAAGTGCAAAAAATTTAATGCATAAAACTGGTTTCGCCAGCATCGAATTAGCAAAAAAAAATGGCAGTTGGACTGCTTTAGATGATGTAGAAAATTTAGTGATTCCTGAAGATTTACACAAAGCATTAAAAACAGATGCTTTAGCCTTTAAAAACTATAAAAATTTTGCCCCTTCCTATAGAAAAAGTTATCTATATTGGTTAAATCAAGCAAAAAGAACTGAAACAAGACAAAAGCGGGTTATAGAAATTATTAGGTTGTGCAGCGCTAATATTAAGTCTAGAGGCAATCGATAATAGTATGAGCTAAAACACATGAAAGTTTTTTTTAAAAACCCGACAAAAAAATTCTAAACCAATGCATCAAAATGGCCATAAAAAAAGTAACATTTCTTAATAACGAAAACCAAGAATTAGTTGGACGCTTAGAATTACCTACAAATCAAAACCCGCACAACTTTGCGGTTTTTGCGCATTGTTTTACTTGTAACAAAAATCTTTCTGCTGTAAAGAATATTAGTAAAGCGCTTATAAAAAATGGATTTGGTGTTTTACGTTTCGATTTTACAGGCTTAGGGGAAAGCGATGGTGATTTTGAAGACACTAATTTTTCTGGTAATGTAAACGATTTAATAAGTGCCTCTCATTTTTTAGAAACCAATTACAAAGCCCCCTCTCTAATTATAGGGCATTCTTTAGGTGGTGCGGCTTCCATTTTTGCCGCTTCAGAAATT
>CALDCO010000228.1 GCA_937937185.1 uncultured Flavobacteriaceae bacterium | reverse complement strand
TATTAAACACAATGGGATGTTTTACGTCTGGTATACCTATAAGATCTCTAGAACCTCTACTTATTTTAAAACCAATAATGTAAATGATAATGTATTTCCTTGGGATTATGCAGATATTTATTATGCCTCTTCTCCAGATGGATATCAATGGACCGAACAAGGTCCGGCAGTATTAAGAGGGCCATCTGGAGCTTTTGATGACAGATCTGTATTTACTCCCGAAATTTTTGTTCACGAAGAAAAATTCTATTTAATCTATCAAGCTGTTAAACACCCATACATTGAAAGAGTGAAAAACACGGTAGCTATGGCGGTAGCCGATTCTCCTGCTGGACCGTGGACAAAGTTAGAGGAGCCAATACTTAGACCTACAGATAATGGGATATGGAAACCTGGCTCTAAAAGCCGTTTTGATGTTATTAAAAAAGGAGATTTCGATAGCCATAAAGTACACGATCCTTGTTTACGTTTTTATAAAGGCAAGTTTTATCTCTATTACAAAGGCGAACGTATGGGGGAAGAAAGAATTTGTAGAGAAAGAGAAATTAGATGGGGAGTTGCTATTGCAGATTCGCCTACAGGACCTTATGTGAAATCTGAATATAACCCCATAACCACCACTGGGCATGAAGTAAGTGTATGGAATTATGATGATGGTATTGCCATTATCCAAAAATTAGATGGCCCAGAGACAGGCAGTATACAGTATGCTAAAGATGGCGTAAATTTTGAAATGATGGGCAAAGCAATCGATGTTCCCGATGCTTTAGGGATTTACCGTCCAGACTCGGAAGGTACATCTCCTAGATATGGTGTTTCTTGGGGCTTAGCTCATGTACTTAGGTGGGATATCATACGAGGTGGATGGATGTATTTAAAACGTTTTGATTTGAAGAATAAGCCGCTAGGAGTTGAATCAGAAGAATTAAATCAATTAAACGTATTTCCTAACCCTGCAGTTCATTCAATTTCAATATCAAATATTAAAAATACGATTGCTTATTCAATATACAACTTACAAGGTGCTTTGGTAGATAAAGGCGAATTAGATACTGAACATGCATCTGTTCGAGTGTCATCGCTTGCGAAAGGCGCCTATGTATTATCATTGAATCTTAACGGTAAAAAGCAATCTAAAATTATTATGAAAAATTAATAGTTATAATAGATAAATTTAAATAACCACTAACATTAAAACGTAGAGGTTTTTAAGTCGCTAATCTCCAAACCCAAAACCATTAGTTTATGAAAAGTAGGCAGTTGTGCTTTGGTCTCTGTTATTTTCCAATGGTTCCATGAGGCTTCTAAGCCATTAATGGGGAGTATGGAGGTCCACATTTTATAGCTTATCGGTTTGCCGTTAGGGTCTAGTTTCCAAAGGTAAGCATCGCCAGGAGTTGAGCCGCCAGAAGTATAAGTAACCAATAAAGCTAGCTCGTTATTTTTTAGAGTAACCGTTTTTCTTGTAACACCAGCATCATATACTTTATATGGGGCGACTAACCAAAAAGAATCATTATTAAAATAATCATACGCCTTCTTTATGTATTTAGATGGCGCCTCTTTTAGTTTCAAGTTATTTTTAAATACGTCGCTTTTAGAAGGCTCATTTAAATCTAAATTTACTTTGTAGTTTTTCCAATATACCACACAGGTGTTTTCTTTTTTATTCCATTTATAATGGTGTCGTTTATTAAAGGTAAATTCAATATAATCGGTTGCTTTATAAGCTTCGTGATTTAGTGCGTTTAGCATTTTGTTTGCTAGTGCATTAGCATATTCATTTTCTATGCCCTTAGGAAGGTCTTCATTGTATTTAAAATACAGAAAACCAAAGAGTAGGAGTGTGGGAAGTGTTATAAAAACAACAGCACCTACTATTATTTTTAGGGCTTTTTTAGTTTTCTTTTTCATAACCATTAGGCCTTTTCCACCTTATTGGCGCTTTGGGTTCTGGTTTTAATTGAAATTCCTCAGTTTTCAATAATTTTAAAGCCTCTTCTACAGCCCGTTCTAATTGCGGGTCTTTGCGATTTGTTGAATATTTAGGATGCTGTATCACTTCAATATCTGGAGCAATGCCTTTGCCTTCTACCGCCCAATTGCCGTTAGTATCATAAAAACCACCTCTAGGAGCAACCATTCTTCCGCCATCTATAAAACGGGGAGTATCCCAAGTACCCACTAAACCTCCCCAGGTTCTAGTTCCCACTAAAGGGCCTAATTTTTTGGCTTTAAACATATAGGGAAGCAGGTCGCCTCCAGATCCTGCACGTTCGTTAATAATCATCACTTTTGGTCCCCAAATGCCAGCTATGGGTGTTGTCCAAGGTCTGTTGTTATGCGATTTACTATTAAAATAACCAAACAACTCTCTAGACATGATATCTATCATATAATCTGCTGCCGAGCCTCCTCCATTATTGCGTTCATCTATAACGACTCCTTTTTTGTCTTGCTGAGAAAAATAATACCTGTTAAAAGAAGCAAAACCATTACCAGAAGTATTGGGTACATAGACATAGGCTAATTTACCGTTAGAAAGTTGGTCTACTTTTTTGCGATTTTCTTCAACCCAATTTACATAACGCAAATTATAATCGTTTGAAACAGGTTTAACCAAAACAGATTTTGCGTTGGTTAAAGAGGTGCTGCTATTTACCGAAATCGTAATTTCTCTATCGGCAGTTTGTTCTAATAATTCGTATATGTTTTTTGAAGCATTTAATGGCGTTTTATTAATAGATAAAATATAATCTCCTTCTTTTATGCCTTGAAGATTTAAAGGGGCATACGCTTCTGGATTCCAACGTTCGCCAGTATAAATTTTTGAGATGCGATAATTATTGTTTTCAAGTTTAAAATCACAGCCCAACAAACCTACAGGAACACGATTAAGATCTGGCAAATCGCCACCAGAAACGTAAGAGTGTCCTATAGCAATTTCGCCACTCATAATATCTACCACATAATTTAAATCTGTTCGGTGTCTTACATGTTTTATCCATGGTGAATACCATTTATAAATGTCATCCCATGGCGCGCCATGAGTATTATTAACATATAGGAAATCGCGCATAAAACGCCAACCTTCTTTAAAAATTTGGTGGTACTCTTCTTTTGGGTTTATTTTTATTTTTAAAGCAGTATTAATCGCCTTTGTTTCTGGAGTGATTGGCGTTTCAGAAGCAGTTATTTTCCATACGCCCGATTGGTTTAGTAATATGTTTTTACGGTCTTGTGAGACTACAAATTCTGAAACACCTGTAGCAAATTCTTTTGGTTCGCTTTTTTTAATATCGTATTGATGAATTTTTGTGCCGTTTTCACCTTCTAAATTTTCAAAAATATAAACAAAATCTGCTTTTGCTTTTTCTAGTGCTGTATAATTGCCTTTGGGCAATTTTAATGGGACCAGCCGATCAAAAATATTAGCTTTATCTACAATGGTAGGTTTAATGTCTTCTTCTTTTTTATCGGTTTCAGGTTTTTTTTCTTTTTTCTTTTTACTCTTAGTTTCTTTTTTGTTTGGTGTCTCATCTTTAATTTCCTCGTCTGTTTGGGGAAGGTTAGGTGCTTTATCCTTGCTATTTAGGACAATTGCATAAAGGTTTCTTAGGGTTTTAGGATCATAAGAACTCATATCGAGCCAACCACTAGATAAGCCATAATTAGTGCTAGCTAAAGTGTAAATATATTTACCAGAAGCATCCCAAACTGGCGAAATGGCATCGGCAATACCATCGGTAATTTGAATGGTTTCTTTAGCGGTAATGTTATAGACATAAATAGATTTAAAATGACTGTTCTCTTGCTTGCTATAGGCAATCCATTTACTGTCTGGAGACCAAACCGGATTCATGGTTCTATTGGGATGTGCATAATTATCTGAATCTACTTTGGTAGATTGTTTAGTTAGAACATTGGTAATCCATACATTATAGTTGGTATCAGAATAGGCTATGTGCTTACCGTCCGGAGACCATTGTGGTTTAAAGTAAAAAGTAGAATTTGGTAAAGTAATGGGGATTTTGTTTTGTCCATTTTGATCTGCTATAACTAATTTATAATTCCCGCTTTCATCTGAAAACCATGCAATTTTATCTCCTTTAGGCGACCAGACAGGATCTCTATCTGCAATTCCTGAACTTTTAGTTATGTTTCTCCAAGTCCCATTTTCTTTTGGAATTGTAAAAACCTCACCCCGATGTTCAAAAATAGCTCGCTTGCCATTAGGTGAAATATTAGGGTGAATTAAGTCTGAACCTGCAATAGTTTCCCATTTTGGTCTTGCAAAATTTAAATCGGCAGCAACGTTAATCGTTAATCGTTTTGATTTTTTAGTCTCTAGGTTTAAGAGGTGCAAATACCCGCCTTGCTCGTAAACAATTTGACTCTGGTTGGCATCTAAACTTTTAACATCGAATTTTTTATGAAAGGTAATTTGCGCTTCTTCTTTTGTTTGGGGATTAAAAGACCAAATGTTACTTGTATAATCTCGTTCTGAGATGTAATAAACGACATTATTTAACCAAATTGGCGTTAAATGCCGCTCCTTTGTGGGTTGAGGCGTGGTGATTAAGTCTTTGGTTTCTAAATTAACAATCCAAATAGGCATGGCTTGTCCGCCTCTATAATTACGCCATTCGGGATCCCAAGACGTAATTGGTGTGTAGGCTATTTGTTTGCCATCTGAAGACATTTCACCATAAGCAGCTCTTGGTAAACCTAAACTACTAGGAAAACCATCATCTAGTCCTATGGTATAAAACGTATTTGATTTCGTGGGCTGATAGGCTCTATTAGATCTGAATAAAATTTTATTATCGTTGGTCCAGCCTTGTACAACGTCGGTGTCTGGATGAAACGTTAATCGTTTAGGTTCACCTCCTTGACTTGGAATAACATAAATATCAGAATTACCACCATATTGTCCCGTAAAGGCAATAAATGCGCCATCATTTGAAAAATGCGGTTCGTATTCTGCGCCTTTATCACTAGTTAATCGAATAGCATCTCCGCCATTTATGGGTGCTTTCCACAAATCGTTTGCATAGACGAAAACAACATGAGTGTTAGATATTGTAGGCTGTCTTAATAATTGAGTGCCCTGAGAAAACCCAACTGCAGTAAATAACATTAAAAGTAGTAGAGATAAGCCGTTGCCTTTCATTTTTTTATTTATAAAATTAGTGAATTAAAATAGAAATTTTTATTCCAACAGACTCTTTATTCTTAATCTCGCTTTATAAGATTGAGATAGAATAAATTAGAGGTCGGTAGACAGTTGAAAATTGTTTTAATGCATATGTTATCAAGTTATTAAAAAGAATATTTATAAGTATTTGGCTACTAACCTCTATTATAAATTATTAGATTTTTATGAGATTGTTACACTTTATGTGTGAGTTTTTTATGAGAAAAGAAATGAATGGTTGCCCAACAAATCAACTAATTTCGTCCTCATAATCTTAAAATTTATAAATAAAATTTAAATGAAAACAAAAGCAAAAACAGTAATTTTTCTAGCTTTAGTAAGCTTATTATTTACGAATTGTTCTAATGAACAAATTGACAGCAATGACGACATCAATAATGAAGTAGGTTTTGATGTAACCTATCATTACAAAGGAGAAAGTTTTAAAAAAGAAGACTTATCTCTATTGTATGGAGATGACATTTTTGAGAACACTGAATGGCTCATGGAAGACAATGAAAATGCTTATCTTTTTGATGACGATAAAGAGAGAGAAAGCTATCTTTCTGAAAAATATGAAAATGACTTTGCAGGAGCAGCATTTATCGTTTTTCATTCGGGAGATTGGGGAAGAGGCCAAAGTCTTTGGAGACGGTCAATTAATGGGTATCCTAAACAAAACTTATATGGTTATTGGAAAAACAGAGCGCGTTCAGTTTCTACAAGAAACGTAAATACCGTCTCTACTGCAGTACTATTTGATAGACAATGGTTTCGAGGGGCACGTTTAAGAATTTTTATACCACCTTCTCCAAATCCAATTAATTTAAATGGATTTAAAAGGAGAGCTGAAAGTTTTAATTTTTAAATAGACTTTAAATCTCTTACATAAAAGTTAGCTCTTTACTTGAAAGGGCTAACTTTACTTTTGTAATTTAAAATTCGTTGAGAGATTGTAATTAACGTGAGTTAGAACTAAGGATTTAGAATGAAAAGGCCGTCACCTAACTTGTCCGAATTAGTACGGTAGGCTCAATTTGGCTATAATTTCATTCAATCTATAGGTACAGAGACACGCATTGTAATTTCCTTTTTGTTTATTTGATTGATGGATTCATAATAACGCAGACGTCTATGTTGAATACCAAAATATGTCTTCAGTAATGTAATAGAGCGAAGTCTTGAAGCAGGTTCAATAATATAGACCTGTCAGGTTTCAAAAACCTGACAGGTCTATTTTTATCGTATTGAATTATTCTTTTACCTGCAAAATTCACATTTTGCACTCTAATTTCCTTTTTTTTAGCCTATATGATGCTGTATTGCTCTAAGAATATCATATAAAAACGTGCAATAAGACCCCAAGTAAATACATTGACTAATTAAGACCTGTCAGGTTTTAAAAACCTGACAGGTCTATTTTATCATATTCCTAAACTTGTCCGAATTAGTACGGCAGGCTCAATTTGGCTATGATTTTCTGCAATTCTATAGGTACAGGGACACGCATTATAATTTCCTTTTTGTTTATTTGATTGATGGATTCATAATAACACTGACGTCTATGTTGAATACCAAAATATGTCTTCAGTAATGTAATAGAGCGAAGTTTTGAAGCAGGTTCAATAATACGTATCAAAGCTAAATCATTGATCAAGGTCTGCTATTACGGTATAGCCTATATGATGTTGTATTGCTCTAAGGATATCATATAAAAACGTGT
>CALDCO010000227.1 GCA_937937185.1 uncultured Flavobacteriaceae bacterium | reverse complement strand
CGTAATATAACACCATAAACCTTCCAAACTATCCTTCGAAAAAATTGTCCTCTCGAAATGAACTATTGCATACAACGTTGGTGTATACCCTATTGGGTATATATCTTATATGTCCCTTACAAATCTAAAGGATTTTTAATGGATCTCAAATTATTAGTAGCCACTTGGGTATAAATTTCGGTAGTTTTACTTGAACCATGTCCCAATAAGACTTGAATATACCTCAGATCCGTTCCATTTTCTAAAAGATGAGTAGCAAAGGAATGTCTAAGCATATGTGGGGTGATTTTTTTATAGATTTTTGCTTTTTTTGCCGCTTTATAAACAATGTTTTCTACACTTGTAGTACTGTATTTTCCTCCTTTTTGTCCCTCAAATAAATACTCCTTGGGTTTCCATTCTTTGTAATATATTCTTAAGTCCTTTAAGATTGTTTTAGAGAGCAATGAATGTCTGTCTTTATTTCCTTTAGTATTTCTAATAAAAATTAACATGCGCTTACTGTCTATATCTTCTAATTTTAAATTTAAAAGTTCACTCCTCCTTAAACCAGCGGAGTAAAGTAAGCTTATGATGCATTTATGTTTTATATTGTTTGTATTTGCGATTAAAGATAAGATTTCTTCTTTTGAAATCACTTTAGGGAGTTTAAACTCCTTTCTAGGTCTTTCTATACTATAAAAACGATTAGGCATTCCCATAACAACTTCGAAATAAAATTTTATACTATTAATAGACTGGTTTATGTAACTATTAGATTTATTTTGCCTTATAAGAAATTGTATATATTCTCTAATTTCGTTTTCAGAGAGCGTTAAGATTTCTCTGTCAAAATAGTGATTTATAAATTTTTCGAAATGAGAAATATAAGTTTTGCAAGTGTTTAATGCATATCTTTTAAGCTCTAGTTTTGTCAGAAAATTTTCTGGAACATACTTAAAAGCATTACTTTTCATCCTCTTACGATACCAACTAATGTCAACAGGTTCATTTTCTGTTAATATTTTATCCCTAAAAAAAGAATTACCATTAATAAGGGCAACACCTCTAAACTTGTTAAAAACAATATTAAGATTTTGTTTGGTGTTAATAATGTACACCATAGCGAATTCTTGACTCCATCGAGGGTTAGGGAGCTGTTTTATTAATGCATGAATTACTTTATCAGGATAAAACTGAATTCCAATCATTTTTTGATTATTAATCAATAAATGTTTTAGGGTAATATGTTTACTAATGGCCATTATGCAAAAATGCAATATTTATGATTCAATTTTAAATTAATCTGAATTTAATCGTATATTAACCGTTAGAAACTTATAATTGATAAAGTATTATAAATAAAGAAGTTTTGAAGAACAAAAAGTGTAAAATATACCAAAAAATAATAGCAGGAAGGAGCGATAAAACGTTTTGTTCGGTGAGGTGTAAAAACTATTATCATACTAATTTAAGGCGTGTAACAAATAAAGCTTCAATAAAGATAGATCGCATCCTCCATAGAAACAGATCTATACTACTAGAGTTAATGGGAAAAAATAGAACTCAAAAACAAGTAAATCGAATAGAATTGGAACAAAAACGATTTAGATTTAAATACCACACCCATTCTCACACCAATAAAGTAGGTGAAATATACCACGGATGTACGATTTTGCGTGGATGAGTTTTTCTAATGATACCATTCTTATAATTAGAAAAAAGAATAATTTTCGTATTCATTATTATAGTAATTCATTAGTGTCCGATAAAAAAATCCTCAAAAAGTGAGGATTTTTTCGTATTGTTGAATTAATCTCTAACCAAAAATTCAACGATGGGTAAAAATAGTATTTTTTACGGACAGCCGATATTCAGTCAAATGATAAGTTTGCTAAACAAGAGTAAAATTACATTACGTGCTTTACCCCACAAATCAGACCACTACTGCAAACGATTTTCAACATTTCAGCATCTAATCACGATGCTCTATGGCGTAACATCGGGATGTAACTCATTACGAGAACTCTGCTGTGGCATTGTAAGTTATGGGGATAAAATAACGCATTGCAAGTTTGATTACGCCCCAAAGCGCAGTACGATCTCTGATGCTAAAAAAAGAAGAGATTGTATCGTGTTTGAAACTATTTATTCTGATTTAGTAACGGAGTATTTACCTAGTTTATCAGACAGCCATAAAAAAGAATAATATAATGAGGTAAAAAAGATTAATGCTAAAAAAAGTTTTTTTGTATTCATTGGTTTAAAATAATTTATTGTTTGGTTTCTTAATTAAATTTTAAGTTGTTTTATTTAATAAAAATATTAAAGGGTTAGAATATAATATATAGTTTGGTGGCAACGTAAGGTGTAAGGTGGGCGATAGCGCCGTTAATTAAAGTGTTTGAAGCGAAAGTGTAAAAAACACTTTAATTAAGCAGCCTTAGACACATTGTTCGGCACAGGCTTTTTTTATTCTGTAAATTTGTTTTTGATTCTTTCAATCTCATTAAAGGCGTATTCACCAACGGCGAAAAATTTTCACTAAGGCACAAAAAGTGCCTTATCTCAAATCTTTGCTTGTTTCATTTCGCTAACTTGGTTTTATAGATTCTATGAGTTTTACAAAAAAATAAACATCATCCAACCAAAAGAAACAAAAAGCGTACACCTTATTTGTACCTCGTAGCTTGGAAAGTGCAGTATTCAAAAGAGATGTTACATATTGTATTGGGAAGTAACCTCACAAAACGAACAAATATCAAACGTGCGACGATTAATCTAAACCATTGGCTTTAAGTGTATTTTGTAAGTAAGCCTTATTCCTTCATTAATATCTATTACTCGTTTTTTACGTAT
>CALDCO010000226.1 GCA_937937185.1 uncultured Flavobacteriaceae bacterium | reverse complement strand
CATGATTTTTTTTCCTGAAATAGTAAAGATTTTATAAGCCAGAGAGGTGTTTTTAGTAACCATATTTAGAGTGGTCTCCACAGGGTTTGGATAAAAACTAAAATCTAATTTATCCGCTTTAATATCTTTAGAAGAAAGTGTGAAGGCTTGTAACTCGGCTACATAGCTATCTACAGAAACCCCATCTTCTGCACCACTCCAATCGCTACCAAATAATAATCGTGTACCCGTAGGGCTTATTGTAACATGAGGCTCTCCCCAATAATCAATTTCATCTTCGTCAGAACGGTGATGTGCTACCCTGTAAACATCGGCATCAAATTCGTTTACCTTGGCCACAAACAACTCTTGGTCCAAAATTTTAACACCGTCTTTTTCAAAGCCCACAGAAGATACTGCCACCCATCCCCCTTCTGTATTTTTGTGAGCTAATGAAGACATATGCGTGCCCGATTTTGAAAAGGCATAATCGGATACAGGTGTCACTGGAAAACAATTTCCAGTTGTGGCATTGTGAGCCACTAAGGTGCCTAGACAACCACCATTTGGTCCTTCTTGGAAAGAGATTGCAAAATAAGCATCGTCTCCATTACTCATCCTACCTAAACAGGAATGCTCTGTCTTATTTACATTAAGTGTTCTTACTAAATTCCCACTTGCATCATAAACCGATTTATTATGGTAAAATAAATTCCCACTAGGAAATGGCATTGGCGCCACGTAATTAATGTTGTCGATATTAAACTCTGTTAACACTCCAGTTGAAATCCTGTAGTAATAGGCATTATCATTTCCACATCGAAAAGAAAATACATCACTATCCCACGACATCATTTGTATATCATTTCCACCGCTTAGAGAAAAGGAGTTCGGGCAACCACTTAATGTTCTCATGTTCGCTATTACAGTTTTAATTTTAGTTTCCACATTATAGCTAATAAAATCGTCTGTATTATTATCCATATAAAATAAAACATCTGGGTCATTAAAATCCCAAAATACTGCTTCTAAATCATCTGGCCTTATATCTGTTAGCTCCCTTATAAAAGTATAATCTGTACCGTTAAGTAGCTTGTGCCTTCCGCTACCATATACTAGCAGCTTGCTTTCGTCTGCGTTCCAAGATTGTATGGTACTATACATGGGCACAATAAATTTTCCAGGTTCTGCTTCGGAAATTCTTCTAATAGCAGTACTAGGAAAAGAAGGATCGTTAACTGCAGATAAATACCCAGGCTTAGTTAAAGCTTGCATAGGGTGTTGTGTTAAATCGTTAGCTATATACCCTTGAGATAAATCTTGGGCAATTGCACTATGTAATACTAGAATAATTAAAATAGAGAGATAATTTTTAATCATGATACTTAAGTTTTTGATTTTAATAAATATACGCATTAAAACTCAGAAAAATCTTTCATTTTTACTTATTAGCCTTTATTAAAATGATGTTTAATACTTTAGTCTTATTCATAGATTCTTAAAAGCCCATAATCTATAGGCTCAAGACCAGCTAAATTTGAGCACCATTCGTTTGTTAAAATTAGGTTTTGTCCCGAAGTTTCTGGAAGCACTCAACCAGACGTTTTTAGAACTCCTATACTATACATTATGAAATTCACCTTTCACTCATTTAGCTTTTCATAGTACCCAATATGGTTTATCGTCGAAACCGTAATCGTTAAATTTATTTCTAGCTCGTTTTATAACGTCGCCCGCTACCAGAGTGCACTTTTTACACGACGGCCAAGGGCAATTAGATTTTTTTATTAGATAAACTAGACCTTACTATGAAGTGTTTTAAACCTTTTATATAAATTGAAGTCCAATTGTAAAGCTTATTTTTTTGATAGAAGAAAAGTTATTAATAACGCAATTACAAACGCTAAAAGGTAAAGATGCTGCTTTTAGAGCCTTAATTGCACTATATAAAGAACGCTTATACTGGCATATTCGTAATATTGTAAAATCTCATGAAGACACAGACGATGTGCTACAAAACACATTCATTAAAGTCTATCAAAACATTAAAAAATTTAAAGGCGATAGTAAATTATATTCTTGGTTATATCGAATTGCCACTAACGAAGCCATTACTCATATCAACACAAAAGCCAAACGCTTACAAATAACCAACCAAGAGGTTAAAGATTTAGCCATTAAAAATTTAGAAGCAGATGTTTATTTCGAGGGAAAAGACATTCAGCTAAAACTACAAAAGGCAATAGCTACATTACCAGAGAAGCAGCAATTAGTATTTAACATGAAATATTTTCAAAACTTAAAATACAGAGAGATTTCAGAAATCATAAAAACCAGCGAAGGGTCACTTAAAGCCTCCTATCATATCGCCGTTAAAAAAATTGAAACCTATTTAAAAGCGAATTAAACCTTTTAAGTTAAATCGAGTCCTATAATTGGACGAATAAAAAACTCTTGTTTTCTAGAGAAATAAATATGAAACAATTAAATAAAATAAAAGACTCTGGATTTAAAACTCCCGAAAATTATTTTAATGATTTAGAGCATAATCTCTTAAGTGAAATTAAAAACAATGAAACGATAAAAGATTCTGGTTTTAAACCACCAAAACTAATTTTATTAAAAAAGAACTATCGCTACATTATTTCTAGTATTGCGGCGGCTGTGCTATTACTAATAGTGTTAACCCGCTTCGAATCCCCTCTTAATTTAGATCTCGTAGAAAATGAAACGATTGAAAATTATATTTTAGAAGAATTTGAAGCAGATGAGATGGCACATTTATTTGAAGACAACCAACTCTATGAAATCGATTTTATGGACCCCAATTTAATAGATACCATCATTGAATCTACAATTGAAAATGGCGACGACTTTGATCTTTATAATGCCATTAATTTATATGACAATTAAAAACAAAAACAATGAAAAAGACAGCTATTCTTATTATTTTAATGCTTATGACTTTAAATGTTTTTTCCCAAAAAAACGGAAAAAACCTAAAGCAAAATAGAGAAAAAATGGACGCCTTAAAAATTGCGCACATCACTAAAGAATTAAATCTAACTCAAAGTGAAGCACAAGCATTTTGGCCAATATACAACGAAAATGAAAATAATCGTAAGCGGTTGCGAGAGTCTAGAAAAGCAACCTTAAACCATGAGGGTATTATGAACCTAACAGATTCTGAAGCACAAGCCCATTTAAATAAACTCACTGAACTTGAAGAACAAAAAGAAAAACAAGAACGATTATATCTAAAAAAACTTACTAAAGTGCTGTCTGCTAAGAAAATACTACTGCTAAAAAATGCAGACCGTTCTTTTAAGCGTAAAGTTCTAGAACAATTAAGAACCCGACGTCACCATATGCGTCAGGAAAAGTTAGAAGGCATGAGAGAAAAGCGCAGTGAATTAATAAAAAAAAGAGAAGAAAAAAGGGACGCCTTAGAAAATAAACGAGAAGAATTACGTGGTAAAAAATCTAGATAAACCACTTCATTATTTAAATACTAATTTACTTAGGCTTCCTTTTCCAGCTGCATAGGCAGTGCTATCGTTTAAAAAGCGTAAAGTATAAAAACTTTCATCGCTTAAATGTTGCCAAGTAGCTCCAAAATCGTTTGAAACGTCTATTCCCTTAAAACCAAGAGTAACTAATGATTTTGCGTTACTATTTGGAACATATTGCACACAACTTCTGTAACCCGGACTTTGATTATTTGCTACTAATTCCCATGTTTTTCCACCATCTTTTGTTCTTATTTTGTTACTCGAATTCTCTTCTGGCTTGGTATAATCGCCACCAATAGCAAAACCATTTAACTCATCATAAAAATCAATAGAATAGATGCCAGTGGTCGAAGTCCCTTGTATTATAGGTGTTTCAAAAACAGTCCATGAGCTTCCCTTGTCTGGCGAATATAAAACTCTACTTGCTTTCCCGCCCGTTGCTACCCAAGTTTTATTTCCTATAATTTTAATATTTGTATCGCTCGCAGCAAAAGCAGCTTCACCTGCTTTTACTTCTGGTAAATCATTACAGGGTAACTTATTCCAAGTATCGCCACCATCTCTGGTAATAATAATACTCATACAAGTATTGGTGGGGTCGCCAATAGCAATCCCCTCTTTGTCATTCCAAAAAGCCATCGCATCATAAAACGCTTTCTTGTGGGCTTCTATATAAACAGGCGTAACTCCAAAATCAGTACATTTATATAAGTATGCTGGCGAACCAATGCTTAATAAAAACCCAGCATAAGAAGTCACTGCTGCTGAACGAAAATTGGCAGCTACAGTATCGATCTTAGCAATATATGGCGCCATAGTAACTTCAGTTTCCTGGCTTATTAAATTAATTCCTATGGCACCAAATCGACCATCAGAGGTGGCAAAAAATGCATTATGATTATCTACAAACTCTAAAGCCCTAATATTTAATGTCGAATCTTGTAAAAGAGGCGCTATTTCGACTTTAGAAAACCCATTTCGTAATAATTCAATTTCTTTTTTTTCTGCTTTATTCATACATGAAAACAAAAAAAGAATACTACTAAATAAAAGGATAAAAAATTTCATAAAATATTTTTTTTGAAAGATAAACCTTTCAAATAAACTCTAAAACCCCTAAACAGATAAACTTTATAATTAAAGTGGTTTAAACTTTTTCAATTGGCTAAAAAAATGCTTTTTTTCACTTAAATCAAAAAAGTTTAAACCACTTCATTACCTTTGCGCATTCATAAAAAAAATTAACTCGTTTGGTTTATTTAAATGCATCCCATTAATATTAAAAAAACAAACGAAACACTTGAGGATGTACTAATGAGACTACATAGAAATTTATGCTTTGCCACGGTCGATGGTCTATTACAAATATTTAATGAGGATATGTATGCCGATAAAGTGGTACAACAACTCTTAAAAAGAGATAAACGTTGGGGAAGTCGCGATCGTGGTTTTGTTGCCGAAACGACCTATGATATGGTAAGGTGGAAACGTTTGTATTCTGAAATTGCAAATGTTAAACCGCCTTTTAATAGAGATGACATTTGGCGAATGTTTGCTGTATGGGCCACTTTAAAAGGCATAAAACTTCCAGATTGGAAATATTTTGAAAACACCCCTACGCGAAAAATAAAAGGGCGCTTTGACGAATTATCCAAAATTAGAAAGATAAAAGAATCGATACCAGATTGGTTAGATAATTTAGCGGTAAAAGAAATAGGAGAAGCCATATGGTCTAAAGAAATAACTGCACTAAATGAGCAAGCCGCCGTTGTTTTAAGAGTAAATACGCTTAAAACAACCAAAGACAAACTTCAAGCTGTTTTGTTCGATGCTAATATTGAAACTGAACACATTAAAAACTACCCTGATGCTTTAAAATTAACCGAACGCACTAATGTTTTTGCCACTGAAGCTTTTAAAAAAGGAAATTTTGAAGTTCAAGATGCCTCTTCGCAATTGGTCGCTGAGTTTTTAGACGTAAAACCAGGAATGAAAGTGGTAGATACTTGTGCAGGAGCGGGCGGCAAAACCTTACATTTAGCGGCTTTAATGGAAAATAAAGGACAAATCATTGCAATGGACCTTTATGAGAATAAATTAAAAGAATTGAAACGCAGAGCGAAACGTGCTGGAGCTCATAATGTAGAAATGCGTGTTATCGATTCTACTAAACCCATAAAAAAACTCTATGATAAAGCCGATCGTGTTTTAATAGACGCTCCCTGTTCTGGCTTAGGTGTTTTAAAACGAAACCCCGATGCCAAATGGAAATTGCAACCTGAATTTATAGAAAAAATAAAAAAAACCCAAACAGAGATTTTAGGACGTTATTCAAAAATGGTAAAGCCAGGAGGACAACTAGTATATGCCACTTGTAGTATTTTACCATCTGAAAATGAAAAACAAGTTAAAACATTTTTAGGCGCCAATAATGAGTTTACCTTTGTTAAAGAAAGAAAAATTTTAGCTCACGAGTCTGGTTTTGACGGATTTTATATGGCACTTCTAAAAAGAAACGAAAAGGGATAATTAAGTAATAAAAATAGTTGCACTTTACTAAAAAACTTACCCTCCTTCGGTCTATAATACCCGAGAATAAAAACGAGTCTAGATATCCCAATTTAAATTTATAATAATTGTTTTACAATTTTAAAATGATCAGTAAAAATGATTTGTACTGAATTGATTTTATACAAAGCGAATTACATGATCTTATATACTTAAAATGAAGCATTTTTTCATAATCACTTGCCTTTATATCGCTTTTTCAGGATGTCTGTTTGCTCAAGAAAATATTGAGAATGATGAAACACTACAGGATTTAGAGAAAAAAATTAGCAAAGAGCAAAACTACCTTAACAAAATAACTTACCTAAAAAAACTGGCCGAAGCGCAAAGTGAAAAAAAACAATATAAAGCAGTAATTAAAACCTTTAAAATCTTAGTCGATTTAGCAACTGCAGAAAAAGACACGTTTAATATCGTTGAAGGATTATCGCTCTTAACATCTTACTCTTCAGCAGAAAACCAAGAAAATGACGTTCTGGAATATACCGCAAAAACAGAATTGTTATTAGATAAAAATGATGAGAATAATTATGAGAAATTAGCTTCTGCATTTCATGATAGAGCAATGGCATATAAAAGATTACAACGCTATAATAAAGCATTAGAGAATTTATTTAAATCGAATGCGTTATTAAAAAAAATTAAAAACAAAGATTCAAAAATTGCATTTAAATTAATTGTAAGCCATCTAAGCATTTCACATATTTATTTAAATATTGATGATTATGAAAAAGCATTAGAAAATATTGATCGGGTTCTAGAATTGGCAAAAAAATTAACCGATGGCCAACATAAATCTCAACTTATCGCCTTGCACTATCTCATTAAGGGAGAAATTTTAATCGATCAAAACCGCCTTGAAGAATCTTTACCTAACATTAATAAAGCATTAAACCTTTTCACCCTTAATAAAGACTCTCTAAATATCGCTAATACTCTAGATGAAATTGGTAATTTTCATCTTAAGAAAAAAGATTTCAAAGAAGCCCTAAAGTATTTCAAACAAGGACTCCGTATAAAAAAGAAAGTAAATAGGCTAGATCTTATAAGTATTGGTTACAGATCAATAAGTAACTGTTACAAAAGCATCAATAAAAATGAATTAGCCTTAAAATATATCGACTCTGCGCTAACGGTTGCTAAAGACAATAACTATAATGTCCAAAAAATTAAATCTTTAGTAAAGAAAGCAGAAATTTATAAAAGTAAGAAAGACTACAATCTGGCTATTGAAATATTCCATTGTGTGTTAGAGCTAGGAGAAGGAGATACTAAAGATAAAAATTACCAAGAAACAATTATAGACGCGCATAAAGCACTTTCAACCTTATATAAAGAAAAGGGAGATATTAAAAAAAGCAATAGTAGTTTAAATACATACATAGAAATAAAAGAAAAATTAATCGAAAAAAAGGCAGATACCAAAACAAAAATACTTGAGGTAGAATATAATTACAGAAATCTAATTACTGAGCTAGATAATAAACAAATGGCTTTAGCACTTGCTGAAACTAAACAAGAAAAACTTAAAGTAACCATTTGTTTTATTTATGGGAGTGCCTTTTTTATATTTTTATTTATAGCAATAACAGTACTAAGACAAAGAAAACACGAAAAAACTAAGCGTTTAGTTTTAGAGTCTAAACAAGAGCTGCTAAAAGTAAAAAAAGAAGCTTTAGATCGTGAAGTAGAATATAATACTAAGAACCTCACAGATTTCGCACTTCAAATTAACGAAAAAAACACCTTACTTGAAAAAATTAAAAACCAGTTAAAACAGATTAAGCCAGCAAATAACTATTCTAAATGCGCGCTTTCAGATGCTATATTATTTATAAATGATGATATAGATCGAGATAAAGAGAAAATTCAACTGTACTCGAAAGTAGATGAAAATAATGATGACTTTAAATCTAAAATGAGTGAAAATTTTGAAAATTTAACAGATCGAGAAAGAAAAATTGCAACCATGATTAGGATAGGAAAAACATCTAAACAAATAGGAATACAGCTTAATATTAGCGTTGCCAGTGTTGATAATTACAGATACATCATAAGAAAAAAAATGAATGTACCAAAAGGAAAATCTTTAGGTACTTTTATAAAAGGTTTATAGTTAAAACCCTAGAAATTAATCGTACTTTTTGTTAAATA
Organism: uncultured Flavobacteriaceae bacterium; assembly: GCA_937937185.1. Lineage (GTDB taxonomy): Bacteria > Bacteroidota > Bacteroidia > Flavobacteriales > Flavobacteriaceae > JAHDGB01. Next base: position 26,028 of record CALDCO010000226.1, on the reverse strand, counting down.
ATTACGATGAAAAAAAGTAAATTTGCATTTTAAAACAACATACAAACTAGCTTATAATGATTCATTTCTTTGGCAACGTAAACAGTAATGTATTTGGAGTGCAAACTGTAGAAGAATTATCAACTGAAACCATCTCTAAACTAAATTGGTTATTTGGTAACCAACCAAAAATAAACACAGCGTCTTTAGACGCTTTTTTTATTGGTCCTCGAGCAGCCATGATTAGCCCTTGGAGTACAAACGCTGTAGAGATTACCCACAATATGGGAATAGAAGGCATTATTCGTATAGAAGCGTTTTATGCTGTGAAAGAAAACTTTAGCAATTACGACCCTATGGTTTCTGAAAAATTTAATGGTTTAAACCAAGATTCTTTTACTGTGGAGATACAACCAGAAGCCATTCTTAACATAGAAAACATTTCTGCATATAACATAAAAGAAGGCTTATCGCTAAGTGATGAAGAAGTAAACTATTTAGAGACTGTTTCTAAAAAAATGGGGAGACCACTTACCGATTCTGAAGTATTTGGATTTTCTCAAGTAAATTCTGAGCATTGCCGACACAAAATCTTTAATGGCACTTTTATAATTGATGGTGAAGAAAAACCAACTTCCCTATTTAAATTAATTAAAGAAACATCAAAAAAACACCCAAACGATATTGTGTCGGCTTATAAAGACAATGTGGCTTTCATTAAAGGGCCAATTGTTGAACAATTCGCTCCTAAAAGAGCAGACGTTCCAGATTTCTACCAAACAGAAAACTACGAATCGGTAATCTCATTAAAAGCCGAAACACATAACTTTCCAACTACGGTAGAACCATTTAACGGTGCTGCCACTGGGTCTGGTGGTGAAATTCGCGATCGCTTAGCTGGCGGTAAAGGCTCACTTCCTCTAGCAGGAACTGCAGTATATATGACGGCCTATTCTCGTTTAGAAGGCCCTAAAAAGGCATGGGAAAACAAAATACAAGCGCGTGAGTGGTTGTACCAAACGCCAATGGATATTTTAATAAAAGCCAGTAATGGCGCTTCAGATTTTGGCAACAAATTTGGGCAACCCTTAATTTGTGGTTCTGTTCTCACTTTCGAGCATGAAGAAAACGCGCGAAAAATTGCTTACGATAAGGTCGTTATGCAAGCAGGAGGTATTGGTTACGGAAAAGCAAACCAAGCGCTAAAAGACATCCCAAAAAAGGGAGACAAGATAGTTATCCTTGGTGGTGAAAATTACCGCATAGGAATGGGAGGTGCTGCTGTTTCTAGTGCAGATACAGGCGAATTTTCTTCTGGCATTGAACTAAATGCCGTACAACGTTCTAACCCCGAAATGCAAAAACGTGCTGCCAATGCCGTAAGAGGGATGGTAGAAAGTGAAGAGAATTTTATCGTCTCCATACATGATCATGGCGCTGGCGGACACTTAAATTGCTTATCGGAATTGGTTGAAGATACAGGCGGCAAAATAAATTTAGATGCGCTTCCCGTTGGAGACCCAACTTTATCAGCCAAAGAAATTATAGGCAATGAGTCGCAAGAACGCATGGGATTGGTTATTGCTGAAAAGCATTTACAAACCTTACTTAAAATTGCAGAACGTGAGCGCTCGCCAATGTATACCGTAGGCGACGTTACTGGCGATGATCGCTTTACTTTTGAATCTATAGCCAACGGAGACAAACCTATGGACATGGCTTTAGAAGACATGTTTGGTAGCTCTCCTAAAACCATAATGACCGATAAAAAGGTCGATAGAAATTATGCGTCTTTAAATTATAATATTAATCACTTCCAAGATTACCTAGAGCAAGTACTACAATTAGAAGCAGTAGCCTGTAAAGACTGGCTAACCAACAAGGTAGATCGTTGCGTTGGTGGAAAAGTAGCCAAACAACAGTGTGTGGGCCCCTTACAAATCCCTTTAAACAATGTTGGTGTGATGGCTTTAGATTATAAAGGCAAAGAGGGTATCGCAACTGCAATTGGCCACTCCCCTATTTCTGGATTAATTAATCCCGTTGCAGGAAGTCGGAATAGTATTGCCGAAGCCCTTACAAATATTATATGGGCACCTCTAAAAGAGGGATTAAAAAGTATATCCCTATCTGCCAACTGGATGTGGCCGTGTAAAAATGAAGGCGAAGATGCAAGATTATATGAGGCGGTTCAGGCTATTTCAGAATTTTCAATAGATTTAGGGATTAATGTTCCTACCGGAAAAGATTCTTTGTCTATGAAGCAAAAATATGCGGATGAAGAAGTTATTGCCCCTGGAACGGTTATTATTTCGGCTGTAGCTAATTGCAACGCCATTTCTAAAGTTGTAGAACCTGTTTTTCAAAAAAATGCAGGAGCTATCTATTACATTAACCTCTCGCAAGACAATTATAAATTGGGAGGGAGTTCATTTGCGCAAACACAATCTAAAATAGGAAATGAAGCCCCTAATGTAAAAAGTGCTGCTTACGTTAAAACCGTATTTAATACCATTCAAGACCTTATTAAAAACGATAAAATTGTTGCTGGACACGATGTGGCCTCTGGCGGTTTAATTACCACATTATTAGAACTTTGTTTTGCAGATGTAAACCTGGGTGCTACGCTAAATTTAACCGCTTTAGCCGAAGAAGATTCTATTAAACTATTATTTGCTGAAAATGCAGGTATTGTAGTTCAAGCCAAAGATAGTGATGTGGAACAGGCCTTTTCTGAAGCGAATATAGAAGCTTTCAAAATTGGAAACACTACAGGTAATGATACTTTAAAAATCATTAATCATACTGAAACGCACACACTATCAGTTTCTAAATTAAGAGCGGTTTGGTATAGAACCTCTTTTTTATTCGATCAAAAACAAACGGCTAATAACTTAGCTGAAGCCCGCTATAAAAACTATAAAAATCAACCTTTAGAATACGTGTTTCCAAAGCATTTTACTGGAAAACTAAGTGACATTCTTAAGCCGTCCGATCGAGCGCTCTCTAACCCTCGAGAAAAATCTCTTGACAACTTCTCGACTACGCGCGAAGAGACAAGCAGGCCTAAAGCTGCCATATTAAGAGAAAAAGGGTCTAATTCGGAGCGCGAAATGGCAAATGCCCTGTATTTAGCTGGTTTTGATGTAAAAGACGTGCATATGACCGATTTAATTTCTGGTCGTGAGACACTAGAAGACATTCGGTTTTTAGGTGCTGTAGGTGGGTTTAGTAACTCCGATGTGCTTGGCTCAGCCAAAGGATGGGCTGGTGCTATTAAATATAACGAAAAAGCGAATAAAGTTATTAATACGTTTTTTAAAAGAGAAGACACCCTTTCTATAGGGATATGTAATGGTTGCCAATTGTGGATGGAATTAGACCTTATTAATCCGGAACACGATGTTCATGGTAAACTCATTCATAACGATTCCCAAAAACATGAAAGTGCTTTTACTTCAGTTAAAATTCATGAAAACAACTCTGTAATGTTATCTACTTTAGCAGGAACAACTTTAGGCGTATGGATTTCTCACGGAGAAGGTAAGTTTAGCTTACCAAAAACCGAAGATCACTACAATATTGTGGCTAAATATGGTTACGAAGACTACCCTAGCAATCCTAATGGGTCAGATTTTAATACGGCCATGTTGTGTGATAAAACGGGGCGCCATTTAGTCACCATGCCGCATATAGAGCGTTCTACTTTTCAATGGAATTGGGCGAATTACCCTAAAGGTAGGCAGGATGAGATTTCACCTTGGTTAGAAGCTTTTGTTAATGCGAGATTATGGCTTGAGAACAAATAATACCATTTAGCTTTTAAATGAGGCCTTGTAAAGCAGTGTATTAAAACTGTATCAGAATGCCTAACCATAACGCACTATTTCATTTATTTATATCAAAAATTGTTGTCGTTTTAATTTTTATATTGTTATTTTAAGTCGGAAATGGTATTATCTCCAAAATAAACGATTAAATCCCTCGGAATGAAAACTTTACTAATTGCCCTTCTAATTGTAACAAGTGCTTTGGTTTATTCTCAAAATCCAAATAATGAATACCACCATAGAGCAAAAATTTATTACCAATCTAGCGGCGATTTAAACCAATTAAGTGCTCTAGGAATCCCGCTTGACCATGGTATTCATAAAAAAGGGGTTTACATTGAATCTGATTTTTCACAGTTAGAAATAGATGCGGCTAGAAAAAATGGGAATAAAGTAGAAATTACCATTAATAATGTACAGCAATTTTATAAAGACCAAAATGATCCCAAAAGCATCCATTACGTTGGTGAAGAAGCTGAAAGTGTGAACCTTTCATGTAGTGCCGCTCCAATAACATATACAACCCCTGTAAATTATAACAATGGGTCGATGGGAGGGTATTTAACCTATTCTGAAATGTTACAAGAATTAGACGATATGAAAAGGCTTTATCCTAATTTAATTACCACAAGAGCCAATATTAGTACCTTTAAGACCTCTCAAGGAAGAGCCATTCAATATGTAAAAATATCGGATAATCCCTCAGTGAATGAATCTTCTACAGAACCTCAAATGTTATACACAGCCATACATCATGCTAGAGAGCCCTTATCGCTTCAGCAAACTATATTTTATATGTGGTATTTATTAGAAAACTACAGTAAAGATGACGAAATTAAAGCCATTGTAGAAAATACAGAATTATTTTTTGTGCCTTGTATAAACCCTGACGGTTACATACATAATGAAACGACAAACCCCAGAGGTGGCGGATTGTGGCGAAAAAATAGAAGAAATAACGGAAGAACAATTGGTGTCGATAATAATAGAAATTACTCCTACATTGCGCCTAATGGTAAAGAAACATGGAATACAGTTGGAACCTCCGGCCCTAATGGTGGTAGCTATGCAGGCACAGCTCCTTTTTCTGAACCCGAAAATAAAGCCATTCGTTGGCTTGTTGAGCAAAACAACTTTAAAATGGCTATAAATGCGCACAGTTTTGGAAATTTACTATTATACCCTTTTGCTTATACGGATAACAAACCTACCCCTGAGGATCCCTTATTTAAAGCGGTTTCAGAATTCTTGGTAAGCGATAATGATTATAATAACATCATCACTTCCAATTTATATGCCGCAGCTGGAGCTAGCGATGATTTTATGTACGGTGAGCTCACTACAACCTCTGGAGACTCTAGAGAAAAAGTTTATGCAATGACCCCTGAAATAGGCACTTCTTTTTGGGAACCCGCTTCAAAAATTATATCGACTTGTAAAAACATGATGTTTTTAAACCTATCGGCTGCGCAAACCATTCAAAACTTTGCCTTGCTTACAGAGACTACTGAATCCTTGTTTATTGAAACCACTTCTGCTACTATCGATTATAGAATACAACGAATTGGTCTTCAAAATTCTGGTAATTTTAAAGTATCAATAAATCCTATTAGTACCAACATCACCTCTGTAGGTGCGCCAAACAATTATAATAATTTGGCATTAATGCAAGAACGCAACGGTAGTATTGCTATAAATTTAGATTCTGGAATTAGCAACGGAGAAGATATCGTTTTCGAGCTTGTTATTAACAATGGTAGCTATGACAAAAAAACAATAATCACCAAGAAGTTTGGAACACCTATAACTATTCTAGATGAAGCTGGAGATGATACCACCAATTGGGACAATACACAATGGGGAATATCAACAACAGAATACAAATCGGCTACAAGCTCAATTACAGATTCCCCAAATGGAAACTATAGCAATAATCAAAATAAGACGATTAGATTAACCAATGCACTAAATTTAACTACCGCAACAAATGCAAGCTTATCGTTTTACGCCAAGTGGTCTATCGAAAATAACTTCGATTATGTACAAGTTCAAGTATCTACTAATAACGGGACGAGCTGGATTCCTCAATGTGGAAAATATACCAATCTTGGAGTAGCAGAACAAAAAGACGCTAATAATGAACCTTTGTATGATGGAGAACAAAATACATGGGTTTTAGAAAAAATTGACCTAAATGATTACCTAGGTGAAAACATCATTATCCGTTTTCAATTAGTTACAGATAGAGGTGCAACAAAAGATGGTTTTTATTTTGATGATTTAACTGTAAATGTAATAGACACCACGCTTAGCACTACAAATTTTATTGAGAATAACTTTAGTTTATTTCCTAATCCAGTAAAAAATGAATTACACATTAAAAGTAATTTGCCTAACTATGAGTATAACATGTATTCTATACAAGGTCAAGTAATTATAAAAAGTGAGGACAATCATGATAATTCTACTATTGACTGTTCAAATTTATCTCCTGGAATATACCTTCTAAAAATTACTAAAGACGATAAGAATAAGACTTTTAAGTTTATAAAAAACTAATAAAAAACTCATATAATTAATTTTAAGTACTCATAATCTTCTCATAATGGTCTTAATTATTCTTCAGTAAACATAGTTTTACAGCATTCTAATATTTTAAAAAATTATATGCTTATGAAACGCTTTTTATACATTACACTATTTTTTATGTGTACTTCTATTTATTCTCAGAACGCTAGTATTGAGAAATACCACCGCGCTAAAATTTATTACAGTTCTAAAGAAGACCTTAATAAACTATCTAAGCTTGGCTTAGCAGTAGATCATGGTCACCATAAAAAAAACAACTTCATTATATCAGATTTCCCCCAATCGCAAATAGAAACTGCAAAAAACAATGGCAATAGCGTAGAGCTTATTATTGAAGACGTAAAACAATTTTATTTAGACCAAAATAACCCTCAAAGCTCTAGGTATGTTAGCAACAATAACGCTACTGCTAATGCCTTTTGTGAGGAAAATCCAATCACAAATTATGAAACACCCGTAAATTATAACAACGGTACTATGGGCGGTTTTCTAACCTACGATGAGATGATTGACGAATTGGATGAAATGAAAGCCCTTTATCCTGATTTAATAAGCTCAAGGTCCGATATAAGCACATTTACTACGGAAGAGGGACGAAAAATACAATACGTAAAAATATCTGATAATCCATCCTCAAATGAATCGGCATCAGAATCGCAAATTTTATATACAGCAGTTCATCATGCTAGAGAGGCAACCACGCTTCAACAAACCATTTTCTACATGTGGTATTTATTAGAAAATTATAGTACTAGCGATGAAATAAAATCTATTGTAGATAATTCAGAGTTGTTTTTTGTGCCTTGTTTAAATCCAGATGGTTATATCTACAACCAAACTACAAATCCCAATGGTGGCGGACTGTGGCGTAAAAATAGAAGTCAAAACGCAGGCGGCTCAAGAGGTGTCGATCTTAATAGAAATTACTCCTACATTACACCAAATGGTGATGAAGTATGGAATACTAGTGGAACTTCAGGCCCCCCAGGAGATACTTATCCTGGAACTCACCCTTTTTCTGAACCTGAAACACAAGCCATTCGCTGGTTAGTAGAACAAAATAATTTTAAAATTGCTATAAATGCGCATAGTTTTTCCAAACTTTTATTATTCCCTTTTGGTTATGTAGATAATAAGCCTACCCCAGAAAATGATCTTTATAATGCCATATCTAAATATATGGTAAAAGATAATAATTATAATAATATCTTAGCTTCTGGACTATACGAATTATCTGGATCTAGTGACGATTTCATGTACGACATGTTAAAAACAACTTCGGGTGGAACAAGAAATAAAATTTATGCTATGACTCCAGAAATTGGAGATTCTTTTTGGCCTGCAGAATCTGAGATTATTTCAATTTGTAAAAGCATGCTATTTTTAAATATTGCTGCAGCTCAAATTGATGGCAATTTAGCAAACATTGAAGAGAAACCGTCTTCGGTTTTTATAGAAACTACTGCAGCAAATGTTAACTATGAAATTGAAAGTATAGGATTTGAATCGCCTTCAAATTTCGAAGTTTCTATTTTACCTGTTAGTGCTAATATTCTCTCTGTTGGCCAACCTCAAGATCAAAACAATATGTCTTTATTGGAAAAGCGAACAGGAAACATTGCCATAAACTTAAAACCAACAATAGCTACAGGTGAAGAAGTTATTTATGATTTGGTCGTTAATAATGGTTTGTTTAATAGAACCGTAAGAGTTAATAAAATATTTGGCATTACCAATACAATTTTAGATGAACCTGGTGATGACATTTCAGATAACTGGGGAGCAACAGATTGGGGTATTTCTACAACCGTTTACAAATCGCCTCCAAGTGCTATAACAGATTCTCCTAATGGTAATTATGGCAATGCTGTAGATAACGCTATAGAACTTGCTGAAGCCTTAGATTTAACAAGGGCCAATTTCGCAAGTTTATCTTTTTATGCCAGATGGGATATTGCAGATGGATTTGATTTTGATTTTGTGCAGTTACAAGTCTCTAGAGATGATGGCGATACATGGATACCCCAATGTGGAAAATATACAGTAGCTGATATTTTTGATGAACCCATATACGAGGGCACTCAAAACGAGTGGGTGTATGAGGAAATTGATTTAAGTGACTATCTTGGAAACACTATTAAAATTCGTTTTTTATTATTTACAGATACGGAAGATACGGAAGATGGTTTTTATTTCGACGACCTCGCAGTAAAAATTATAGACGATACGCTAAGCACGCCAGATTATATCTCCAATAATTTTTCTATTTATCCTAACCCAATTAAAAACACACTTCAAATAAATAGCAGCCTATCTAATTACAAATATGAAATCTATGATATTCGCGGACAATTGATTGGTGAAAAAGATAATAATAATCACTTATCTAAAATAGATTGTTCAACGATAGCATCTGGGATGTATCTGCTAAAAATAGAACATGATAATAAAACTAAGACTTTCAAATTTATTAAGGAGTAAGAATAAAATTACTTTTTATGTAAGTTTTTTCGTTTTTTAAGGCTTATTTCGTAGAAAAAAGGTTCAAATTTAAATATTTGAACCTTTTTTTAATTAAAACCCTTACATTTACGTTAATACTTTATATCCCACAGTATGAATCTCAACGTTTATAGAACCAATGAAAAGGCTATACTCATAGAAGAGTATTTTGAACTCTATTTTGACAAAGATTCCATTCCTTTTAAGACCAAAATCATTCCAGTAGCGCTTCCTTCGGTTACTTACATTGAAAAAGGAGAGCACATTGTTACTTCTTATCTCGACAAATTTTATTTAAAAAATATTGTTTTATCTGGACAATCGCTAAAAGCTTATGATTTAGAAGTTAATGAAGAATCAAGGTCTTTTGGCTTTAATTTACACCCTACTGCTCTGTATAAGATTTTTAACTCAGACATTTCAAAACTTGAAGATAAGCATACCTGTTTGAAAGGCTTTTGTAATGATACTTTTTTATTTTTAGAAAATATATTTGCATCAAATAGTAACAGTGATAATGCGATAAATGAAGCTGAAAAAAGATTACAATCTTTACCCCTTACTATTAATATACATACTAAAAATATAGATCGCGCAATCGCTTTCATTAGAGAAAAAAATGGTTTACTAAATGTAACGGATCTTTTATGTGAAATTTCAATTTCTCAAAAAACACTGGAAACTAAATTTAAAAAAATAGTGGGGACTACTCCTGGAAAATATATAAAATTATACCGCTTTATTAAATTGATGCAGAAGTACGAAAGTCAAGAAATAGAATTAAAAGAATTAATTCATATGTATGATTATTATGACGAATCACATTTCGCCAAAGATTTTAAAATTTTTATGAGAATGCCATTAAAACAGTATTTCAATAAAGAGCATGAAATGCTTAAAAAGTACTTACAATAGTTAATTTTTACGATTTTTTACAACCTCAATTAATAGAAACGCCCTACTTTAGCAACGGATTTATACCTAATACTTATTTAATTAAATGAAAGTTAAGGGATTCATTTAAAAATAGTTAGTTATTAAATAATTTAGGCTTAGTATAAATTCATGCTATCAATCAATTAGCAAAGGGGTTATTTTACGATAACCCCTTTTTTAATGTCTTGATTTGAATTAGAGTTTAAATTTCATACTTTGTGTACTCTTAATTGATTAGAATAGCGAATGATAGAAATTACAAGACTTTTTGACTTTCCATACTACCAAATGGAAAACTATAATCTAGATGTTGCGTTAGCAACCAAACAAGATGGCAAATGGGTAAAAACCTCTACAAAAGAATATATAGATAAAGCGAACGCCATTAGTAGAGCCTTTTTAAAATTAGGCATAAATAAAAACGATAAAATAGCCATTATTTCTACTACTAATCGTACAGAGTGGAACATAATGGATATTGGCATATTACAAGTAGCTGCGCAAAGTGTGCCAATTTATCCTACCATATCTCCCGAAGATTATCAATATGTTCTTAATCACAGTGAATCTATCTATTGTTTTATATCAGACCAAGAAGTCTTAGATAAAATCAATAAAATTAGAGCGAATACTAAATTAAAAAAAGTGTACTCCTTTGATCGTATTGAAGGTTGCCCTCATTATTCTGAATTGTTAGAACTTGGTAAAGACGATACGAATCAAAATGATTTAGAGCTAAGAAAAGAAAACGTAAAAAGCACAGATTTAGCCACCCTTATTTATACTTCTGGAACCACAGGCAAACCAAAAGGCGTGATGCTTTCGCACAAAAACTTAGTATCTAACGTTTTAGCTAGTGATAAACGCGTGCCGTTAGATTATGGAAAATCAAAAGCCTTAAGTTTCCTTCCCGTATGTCATGTTTTTGAAAGAATGATGCTTTATTTATATCAGTACTGTGGTATAGAAATTTATTTTGCTGAATCGATAGAAAAAATGAGCGATAACCTAAAAGAGGTTAAACCTAATGTTATGACTGCAGTACCGCGTCTCTATGAAAAAGTATATGATAAAATATATGCCAAAGGAGCAGATTTAAGTGGTATAAAAAAGAAACTCTTCTACTGGGCCATCGAGTTGGGATTAAAATATGAACCCTATGGCGCAAATGGATGGTTATATGAACAAAAACTAAAAATTGCACGTAAACTTATATTTAGCAAATGGCAAGAAGGGCTTGGTGGCAATTTAGAGCTAATGGTTTCTGGAAGCGCTGCATTACAGCCACGATTAACTAGAGTATTTGCTGCCGCTGGTATGCCAATTATGGAAGGGTATGGTTTAACAGAAACCTCGCCCGTTATCTCTGTAAACGACCAACTTAATAAAGGTTTTAAAATTGGAACGGTAGGGAAGCCTATAAGTGAAGTAGAGGTTAAGATTGCCGACGATGGAGAAATATTAGTAAAAGGGCCTAATGTTATGCTAGGTTATTTTAAAGATCCTGAAAAAACGGCAAGTGTTATGTCTGGAAATTATTTTCATACAGGTGATAAAGGCCTAATAGACGATGAAGGTTTTTTAAAAATTACTGGGCGCAAAAAAGAGATGTTTAAAACATCAGGCGGGAAATATGTTATTCCGTCTTTATTAGAAAACGATTTAAAACAGTCGCGATTTATAGAACAAATTATGGTTGTTGGTGAAGGTGAAAAAATGCCTGCGGCTATTATTCAACCCAATTTTGAATTTATTGAAGACTGGATTGATCTTAAGAAAAAAAATATAGGTAAAAACAAAATAGATATTGCCAACTCTAAAGAAATAAAAGATAGAATACAACTAGAGATAGATGAATGTAATAAAAAGTTTGGTAAATGGGAACAAATAAAACGTTTTGAACTTACCCCAGAAATTTGGTCGGTAGATGGGGGGCATTTAACCCCTACCATGAAGATGAAGCGAGCTGTTATAAAGACCCTCTATAACGAACTTTATGAAAAAATTTATAGGCCTTAATTCACTACATAAAAAAAGCGTTACAAAATAAAATGTAACGCTTTTTAATAATGAAGCGGTTTAAACTTTTTTGATTTAAGTGAAAAATAGTGTTTTTGTGTCCAGATCTAGCAATTTTTTAGTTGCATAGCAGTGCTACGGAAGTCAAAAATTGTGAAATATGGATGCAAAAAAGCATTTTTTTAGCAAATTGATAAAAGTTTAAACCACTTCAATGTTTTCTATACTAAACGTCTATTTGTAAACAGATTCTTTCTTGAAATGTTTGGCTAGCATATAGTAAACTACTGCTCTATACTTCGTTCTATTAGATTTCCCATATTTTTCCATTACAGATCCAATAGCGCTATCTAAATCGTTACTGTCTTTTAATCCTAATTTTTTAATTAAAAAGTTATTTTTTACAGTATCTAATTCAGACTGGTCTGAACCTGAAACTGTAGAAGCATCTTTATTGTAGATAGAAGGACCACAACCAATAGTTACTTTCGTTAAGAAATCCATATCTGGTTTTACTCCAATTTTGTCTTTTAGGTCGGCAGCGTATTTTACGATTAAATCGTCACGTTTACTCATAATAATAAATGTTTTTAATTAATTTTTAATAGTGTGGACTAAATATACAATAATTTTTATCTTATCTACAGCGAGAAGCACTTAATAGGAAAAAAAAGATAAACGGTAAAAAAAATCAGATTAAATAATAAACTTAAAATAATTTAGCAGCACGGTATCATTTTCCCTTGTAGGTGTGAAAATTTCTAAAAGTTTAGGCTGTTTACTCTCACTATAAAATGTTTTTAACTTGGAAACAAGTGCTTCTTCGTCTTTAACTACATTATATTCAAACAAATACATTTCACACAACTGTTTTGCAGTTAAGTTATGTTTTGTTTCAAAAAAAGTGTCAAAATTATCTGTGTTTTTATGCCCAGGAAGAATTCTAAAAATACCACCGCCACCGTTATTTATAAGTATAATTCTAAAGTTATTAGGAATATAGTTATTCCATAAGGCATTGCTATCATAAAAAAAACTTAAATCTCCCGTTATAAAAACCGTTTGCTTTTTATTAATAATCGAAGCCCCAATGGCAGTGCTTGTACTACCATCGATACCACTTGTTCCGCGATTAGAAAAAACGCTTACCGTATTATTTAAATCGAAAAGCTGGGTATAGCGAATGGCAGAGCTATTTCCAACCTGTAATTGTATGGCATCGGGTAGTGATTTTAAAATAGCATTAAAGACTTTAAAGTCGCAATAACCCATTTGGTTCATATACAACTCATGTTTTTCTCTACGTATTTTCATAATCCCCAACCAAAAATTCCTATAGTTGCTAGAAACGGGTACTACGTGATATATAAAAGATTCAAAAAATAAATTTTCTAATTGTTTAAAGACCTTATTTAAGGAGAAAAAAGTATCATTTGCTCTGTACAAACCAACATGCCAATGCTGTTTAGGTTTATAATCCCTTAAAAACTTCTTGATTTTTTTTGAGATAACTAAACCGCCCAGAGTTAATAAAATATCGGGTTGCAAGTTTTCAAATTCTGTTTTTGTTAATGCGCCTATAAGTTTATCAATACTAGGTATAAAAAAATCATGATGCAAATTAGAGGTGGTCTCTGTAAGCACAATAACACTCTCGTCTTTTGCCAAATGCTCTAAATATTTTTGTTCTATGGTATTTGGAGATAGTACCCCAACTAAAACCAGTTTCCGCTTTGCCGTGTTCCATTGTTTAGAAAACGTTTTATAATCTGTATTTTCAGGTGCTTTTTCTGGTAAGGAAATTAACCTAGGAGAAACCATTACTTTTTTTGTTGTTTCGTATAAAGGTTCATCAAAAGGACAGTTTACATGTACAGGCCCAGATTGTACTATCGAAATATTTAGTGCTTTATTTATTTGTTCTTCGTTTTCTAATTGAACCGTTTTTTGTAATCCTAAATATTTTTCAAGGGTATTCTCTAAATTTTTAAAAATAGGAAGTACTTCCCCAGTTTTATTAAAACCTACGCCGTCTTTTAGGTCTTGTTTTAAGTTAACAGAGTATAAACTATGTTTTCCATAAACATGATCTTGGTTAATGGTTTGCCCATCGCCTATATTAACCAAATATTTCGGTCTATCTGCTGATAATACCACTAAAGGAATATTGCTATAAAAGGCTTCGCATACCGCAGGATAATAATTTAACAGCGCGCTTCCCGAGGTGCAAACAACAGCAACGGGGTGTTTAGTTTGTTGAGCGATTCCTAGAGCAAAAAAAGCCGCACAGCGTTCGTCTACAATACTATAACACTTAAAAAACGGATCGCTAGTAAAACCAATAGTTAATGGCGCACTTCTGCTGCCTGGCGATATGATAATATGCTTAATGTTTTTTGCCTTACATAACGTAATCACAGTTTGCGCTAATGGAATTTTTGGGTAATGCATAGTATTTACAAACTTACAGATTTAGACCATGTAAAATATAATTAATAAAGTACCTTTTTCATAGTTTGCGATTTATTCACCGTCTCCTCCCACTCTTTTTCAGCAATCGAATCTTTGGTAATTCCTCCTCCAACATAAATAATAGCCTCATTACCTTTTAATTGCATGCAACGCAAATTTACATAAAGGCTCGATGTATTTTTAATACTAGAATAGGCATTATTTTCAACATTACGCCGGTTAGCATTTCTTGTTTTTGATTGTTTAAAGTTCAATTCTCCTAAAAACCCAGTATAAAATAATCTATTATAATTTTCATGCTCTAAAATGAATTGTTTTGAAGCTGCTTTAGGCAACCCACAAACAGCTGGTGTAGGATGTAAAGTTCTAAGGAGTTTATTAAAATTACTCCCTTGTTCATCATTTAACTGTCCACAAATAGTTGTTTTTAAATGATGTAATGTACCAGCTTGTACGGTTTCCACATCAGATATTTTAATTGTTTTGGTAAGCGGTGAAATACCTTCAGTAATATAATTAGTAACTAATTGTTGCTCGCTAAGCTCCTTTGCTTGCCATTCTTGGTGGGTCTCAATTTTTTTAGTTCCTGCTAAAGACATGGTTGTAAATTGCTTTCCTTCAATACTCAAAAAAGTTTCTGGAGTGGCGCCTAACCAAAGACCTATTTGGGGATGATAAAAGCAATATACCAAAGCATTATTATAGGCTTTAAAAAGCCTTAAAAAAAGGGTGATGGCATCCTGCTCGTTAACTGTTAGTCTTTCTTCTCTAGAAATTACTACTTTTTTATAAGTGCCCTCTTTTATTTTCAAGATTGTTTTTTCAGCCAACTCTAAGTAGGACTTTTTTTTCTGAGATAAATTATTTTTGGTTACCCTAGCTGTAGCGCTTTCAAAAACAAAATCTTCTGCTTCTAAAGTTTCTGTTTCAATTATTTCAGATTGATTTGCAGGAATAATAACCGATTGCTCTTCAGAATTAAACGGCGAAAAAACAAATCCGGTCTCCTCAAAATATTCAGTATAATGTATATCAGTAGTATTTTGAAGTAGTGCCTTTACAACTAAAGAATTAGGCTTAGAGTAAACCACAAATGGCAATGCTTTTTTATAGTGCTTCTTAAGTCGTTCTAAAAACTGTGATGACATCATACCCCTACTTCGCTTTTTTGGGTAATGAAATGGTTGATAATTTGCATAATGAAATTAAATTATCATGGTCATCTGTAATTCTAATATCAAGCAGTTGTGTTGTTCTTCCTTTATGAACGAATGCCGCCTTAGCATAAACATATCCGTTTTTGACACTCTTTAAATGATTGGCGGTAATTTCGATCCCTCTTATATAATATTTCTCTAAATCTAAAAACAAATGAGAAGCAAAACTACCAACACTTTCTGCTAACGCCGCTGTAGCACCACCATGTAAAACACCATCTGGCTGGTATACCCTTGAATTTACAGGCATTCTCGCAACCACATAATCATCGCCACAATCTATAAACTCAATTTCCAAAGTCTCCATCAATGTGTTTTTACAGATTAGATTGGCACGAGCTATTATTTCTTCCTTAGGCAATTTCATGTATGGTTTCGTTTTTTGTAACTATTTTTGTAAACAGGTTATTCATTACAACCCATTTCGCATTACAAAAATACAAAACACGCTATAGATTTATGACTACCGAGAAAGAAATAAGCTATCAACATACTAATTCTTATTCTACCCTAAATAAGTTAAGCGACAAAACGAAAACCATTTGGTTTGTTTGCCATGGTATGGGGTACTTAAGCCGCTATTTTTTAAAATATTTTAAAGAATTACCTCCAGACGAAAACTATATAGTGGCACCACAGGCGGTTAGTAAATATTATCACGGTAAAGACTTTAAACATGTTGGAGCCAGTTGGCTCACTAAAGAAAACACAATAGCCGAAACTAAAAATGTCCTTAACTATTTAAAAGCTGTTTTTGATGCTGAAGTCGATACCAAAAACTATAAGGTAATTATACTAGGTTATTCTCAAGGCGTTTCTGTAGCCAGTCGTTTTGTGGCACATTATAAAGTACAGTGCGATCAACTTATTTTACACTCTGGTGGACTTCCAAAGGAATTAGAACCTAATCACTTTTCTTTTTTAAAAGCAAAAGTGTCTATGATATGTGGTGATAAAGATCAACACATAACTGAAGAACGCCTAGACTATGAAATCAAGAGCGCCAAATCACTTTTTGGAAACAATGTTAATATCATCACTTTTGATGGTGTACATGAAGTGAATACCGAAATTATTGGTGATTTAGTGAGCTAAAAAAGAAATTAAGCATAAAGCGAGCTAAAATAAATATTTAATACCAGTTCTGATTTAAAAATACTCAAATAAAATACAGGTATTTTTTTTAACAAAAAAGATAAATGCAAGCATAGCTTAGCTACGGTTAAATTTTATTTTGAAGTATAAATGAAAAAGGGCAAATTTTAGTGAGTAATTTTTTTTAAGTCGGAAATGGTATAAGGTCTAATCTAGAATACAGATATATATGTACAAATTGAACTCGTTTAAACTTTTTAAATTTGTTAAAAAGTTTAAACGAGTTCATTATAAATAATACTTTAATTAATCTACAATTATTTTTTTTATAACCTCTCCTTTTTCAGAGTTAATGCTTACAAAATATAATGCTTTTGGTAAATGGGAAACGTTAATAGCTAGGTTTTTATTTTCTTTTTTAAGATCTATCGATGTTAATTCCTTTCCTACTATATCGTATATTTTAAGGCCATTCAATTGAATGCTTGAGGGGTTATTAATCCTGAAACTGTTTTTAGTTGGGTTGGGATATAAAGAAATTTTATGATTACTAAAATTGTTATCGATTCCTAAAGTAGGTTGCGTTACCGTAAGTTCAAAGCTATTTTGTGATGAATTACTACTCGCATCTATTGCTATAAAACCTATGTTATAGATACCTTGCTGTAAAATAGTCCCTGGGGAAGTTGTTTGTGAAAAATCTACAGCAGAGCAATTATCACTTGCCGTTGCATCTCCGGAAGCAATATAATCTGGAAGTTGATACCCCGTATTTCCAGCCATAATTTCTACAGTTTGATTCTCTGGTACACGAATTAAGGGAGGGACGAACTCCTTAACTCTTACTATTTGAGAACGCGTTTCATTTTCCCCTGTTGTGCTAAAAGCAAACCAATTAACAACCGTGTCGCCAACAGGAAAAGTGGCTGGTGCGTCGGTTTGCACAATCATTCCAATACAATCGTTCGTTTTAGGTTGTTCTAAGCATACATTGGCAGCAATAGAACAGCTTCCGGCGTCTGTAGGAATCACTATCATATCTTGAAAATTAATAAAAGAAGCATTACAATTTGGTGGTGAAAAATCAAAAACGCGAACTTGACCTTGTCTTCCTGCTGTTTGCGGATTCGTAACCACCTCATGAGACGGGCTAGAGGTTAAAAGTGTAAAACCATCAGCAGATAAATCAACTGAATAGCCATTAAATTCTCTTCCAATTGCGCCTTCTTCAGAATTTATTGGAGCTCCTATAGGCGTCCAAATTTCGTTTAACAAATGATATACTGTGGTAGTGCCTCTGGGCATTGTACCTTCAAAAATCCTTCCTAGCGCTATAATATTTCCAAAGGCATTGATCGATATTCCAAGTAATCCACTACGATCTTTTAATCCTAAAATATCTTGTCCTAACTGTACCCAATTATTATTTTTAAATTGATATACAGTCGCTTTTCCTTTAGCATTATCAAAAAGGGCTTTTCTTACGATAATGCGATCTCCACTAAAGTTTAAATCGATATCAGTACCAGTACCCTCACCTGGATTACCAATTATTTTATCTCCTAATGGTACCCAAACGTTATTAATTAATTTGTAGAAAGAAACAGTACCTACGTTTTCACCAATATTAGAACCTTTTGATCCTACAGCGATAATATTGCCTGTTCCATTAATATCTACACTTTCTCCAAAAAAAGCATTTGTGACTTCTCCATTAAGTTCTTGCCCTACGCGCTCCCAGTTTCCATTTAGACCCATTTCATAAACGATGACTCTCCCTTGAGCACTGGCTATTTCACTATTTCCAGGATTACCTACAATTAGAAAAGTTCCTGCATTGCTAAGACGTACAGAATGACCTACTCCGCCACCTTCTGTTCCGTTACTACTAGTTCCAAATATTTCATTTCCAAATGGCACCCAATTATCGTCTAAAATTCTATAAACTTGTACAGCTCCTCCTTCTACAGTATCTGGCCCACTCTTTCTTGAAATACCAATAGCCAATCTGTTAGCTTGAGCAGCCATATGAATAGAACTTCCAAAATAATCCCCAGGAGTTTCTTCTTTTAAAGTTTGCCCTAATTGTACCCAATTAGTCCCAACTTTTTGATAGGCTTTAACCTCTAATGGCTTTGTTCCTTGATCCCTATCGTTAAATAATCCATTAGTAGCAGCAAAAACATTTCCGTTATTTCGCATTGTTGTGTTTAAGCCAAAAAATAAAGAATTTCTAAGACCGTTAACACTATTATTTATTTGTTCCCAATTTTGTCCAGAACAGTAAAAAGAATTAAAAACACATACAACAACAATTACTAATCTTTTAATTAACATCATTTTTTTTATTAGTTTAAATTATTAAACTCTTTTTCCATTACTTAACACTTTTATTCCACAGAAAAACAAAAAAGAGTGTATCAAAAAAAGACTATTTATTCAGCTAATTAGAGAAAGTAATTAAGGAGAGTACTAAAGTAGGTATTATTAAAATAAAAACATTGGATGTCAAATAAAAAGATTGAAGACGGTACTAAACATAAGCTTATTAATTATTAAAATCTTGCAGCACTTAAATTTATAGGGAGAATATAACTTTTTTTACAAATTCACCTATTTTAGAAGGCTCTAACCATCTTGTAACAATAACCAAATCGTTTTCCTTATCGATAATAATGAAATTCCCCCCAAAACCAGCGGCATAATATATGTTTTCAGAAACACCCTCCCAATGTCTTGGGCCTTTTTTATTAAGCCACCACATGTAACCGTAATTAATATTCGCTTTCGAAGAGGTGGTCGCTTCTGTTATCCATTTTTCACTTATAAGTTGCTTATTTTTCCATTTGCCATTGTTTAAAAAAAGCAAACCAAAACGCGCATGATCTTCTGTGTTAATAAATAGACCCCCACCAGAATGCCCACCTCCAGTTACAGATTGCATTTTAATGCCATCGATATTTACCCAGGCATTGTCGTAACCATACCATCGCCATGTAGAAGAAGCGCCTATTGGGTTCATTATTTTTTCTCTTAAAATAACGGGTAATGGCTTTCTATAAACTTGTAATAATGAATAAGCGAGAAGATTTACTCGAACGTCATTATATTCAAAAGTTGTTCCTGGCGTTTTATAAGTTCTGTTTTCCCAATCGTCTAAACCACCTTCCTTTGGAGGTCTATCGGCCCAATCGTGTCCTCCCCATAACGATCCTGACCAATCTGAAGATTGGGTGAGCAAGTGCTGCCATTTTATTTTAGAGTTATGAGTCCCATCAAAACTTCCATCCCAGACATAGTCGTTAACAAAATTTGTAGTAGAAGCGATTAAACCCTTATCTATAGCCAAACCTGCTACTGTAGATAGGTAACTTTTTGTTACACTAAATGTCATGTCCACTCGCTTTACATCACCCCATTTGGCAATAACATAGCCTTTTTTTAATATCATGCCTGCTGGCCCTCCTCTTTTTTTTGTTGGCCCAGCAATTTTATGAAAAGGTTCTCTGGAAAACCCTTTTAGGATAGCTATTCTTAAATCTCTAGATCCGGAATATTCATTCTCTTTAGCAAAAGTTATGGCTTTTTTTAATTGGTTTTCATTAACCTTCAACGCGCTAGGCGATTGATATTCCCATTCGGCATTTTTATCGGGAAAATAATATTGCTTTTGCGCTTCAACATAAGAAAAGCTCATAAACAGGGTGATGAAGAAACACGTAAGGGAAAATTTCATTTTTTATCTCTAAATTAAAGAATTAAATAAACAGTATGATAGTCACTATAAAATTCTAGCCTGTAAAAAACTAGTCTAATTTTGGTAATTTAAAATCGTCTAAAGCACTTTTTTGTTTCATTAACTTTTCTATTTCACTTGCCTTTCTAGGTGCTTCTTCACTGAGGTTTACAGGGCCATTGGATGTAATTAAAATATCATCCTCTATACGCACCGCTATTCCCCACCATTTTTTATCGCAGTCACTATTATCAGGAATGTATATGCCTGGTTCTACCGTAATAACACTGTTTTCTTTTAAAGTTCCATAAGTCCCCGAATCGTGAACATCTAAGCCAATATAATGCGAAGTCCCATGAGGAAAATACTGGTGTTTAGTCCCTTTCGCTATAATTCCTAGCTTCACTAGTCCTTCATTAATCACTTTTTGAGCCGCAATATGGCTGCTCCAAAACTTAGCACCTACAGTACAGGCAGCAATTCCTGCTTCTTGCGCTTGATAAACAAGCTCATAAATTGCTAGTTGTTCTTTGCTAAACTTCCCATTAGCAGGAATGGTTCGGGTGACATCGGCGGTATAACCATGGTATTCTGCTCCTAAATCCATTAACACCAAATCATTTTCAACTTTCATTTTACTATTTTCTATGTAATGTAAAACACAACCATTATTGCCAGCGCCAACTATACTGGGATAACCCTCATATTCACTGCCATATTTTTTATAGACATACTCATGAATGCCTTGTATTTCAGTTTCAGACATTTCAGGATGCATTGCTTTCATCACTTCTATTTGCCCTTGAGCAGAAATTCTTACGGCCTTTTTTAGTAGCACCAGTTCTTCAGTGGTTTTAATTTCTCTCAATTCGGCCATAAAACGAGTTAATTTTTTAGTGTCATAATTCTTTTTCTCTGGGGCTGCTTCTATTTTTATAATCGTTTCTCTAATTTCTTTACGAATGGCATCATTATCGGCTGAGTAATATTGTGATATTACTTTGTCTGCTCTCAGCCTAGGGTTTTTTTCAAAAGCCAATCCTATTTGATGCAAAACATTTATATTCTCTTCAATATCTGTTGCCTTTATGGTTTCGTATAAGCCTTGTTTTTCGGCAACTTCCTCACTACTTAAATAACCTACACTGGCTTTTAAACTGTTAATTAAGTCATACAAATCGGCATCGTTTCGTTTACTGTTTCTATAATCGTCTTCAAATTCGTTAAACAATACAAGGTCAAAATCTGAAAAACGCTTAGAAAAGCTCATAAAATCTTTAGCATTCTTAACCGTACTAAAACCTAATTTTTTTATAGCGCCTTCAATTCCTAAACGAGCACCTGTCCACATTTCGGCTACTTTATTTTTTTCTTGAACGAACAACATTTCATTATAGTCGCCTTCTTCAAGACTGCCTCTTTGGGCTTCAGAAAAAATTAACAAGGCCACATTAGGCTCCTTGTAACCTGTTAAATAATAAAAATTTGGATCTTGGTGATATACATAATCGACATCGTTGGCTCTGTTCCTTACTGGATTCGCAAAAAACACTGCAACGCTATTGGGTGGCATCTTTTTTCGCAAAGCATCTCTTCTTTCTTTATGAAAATCTTTAGACAAATAATCTGTTGGATAACTTGTTTGAGAATAAGAAACAAGCATGAAGCTAATTAGTAACCAAAATATAAAGTGGTTTTTCATAAAAATACTTTTAAAAACAAGGGAAATTAAACATTAATAAGTTTCGTAAAACTTAGCGCTTATAAATTAACATTTTTTTATAGATTTTTATATGAAAATCAAGTCGATAATTTTCAATACTTTTGCGGCAGCAATAAGATAAACTAGTTGAACCCCTTGTTATGAACTAGAAGGTGGTAATGAAAATTGAAAACACTACAAATAAGGTAGTTTATATGTTTTAGCATTGTATCGCTATGGCTAATTTAAAAAACACAGTAAAACAGTATATTTTGAAGTGGTTTTTTGGGGTAATAAATTTTCTAAGGCTTAATGAGATTAAATTCACCTACCCGTAATATTAATTAAAGTAATAAACAAGATGCAAATAGATATAAAAAACACAGCTTTAACCGAAACTCATGAAGCATTAGGCGCAAAAATGGTCCCTTTTGCGGGCTACAATATGCCTATACAATATGAAGGGGTTACTATAGAACATGAAACGGTAAGAAATGGCGTTGGTGTTTTTGATGTGTCGCATATGGGAGAATTTTTAGTGAGCGGTGAAAATGCCTTAGACTTAATTCAAAAAACATGCAGTAATGATGCTTCGAAATTAACTATTGGAAAGGCCCAATATTCTTGCATACCTAATAATGAAGGTGGTATTGTAGACGATTTAATTATCTACAAAATTAAGGAGGATCAATACTTATTAGTCGTTAATGCTAGTAATATTGAAAAGGATTGGCATTGGCTTACTTCTAAAAATGACGTAGGGGCCACTTTACGCAATTTATCTGAAGATTATGCCCTATTAGCCATACAAGGTCCAAAAGCCGTGGAGGCCATGCAAAAGCTCTCTTCACATGATTTGTCTGAAATTAAATTCTATAATTTCATTGTTGGCGATTTTGCAGGTATAGAACATGTTATTATTTCTGCTACTGGCTATACTGGCAGTGGTGGGTTTGAAATCTATTGCAAGAATAGCGAAGTGAAGCAAATATGGGATAAAGTTACTGCTGCGGGAGCGAAGCCTATTGGTTTAGCTGCTCGGGATACACTAAGGCTTGAAATGGGCTATTGCCTATACGGAAATGACATAAATGAAACCACGTCCCCTATTGAAGCGGGATTAGGTTGGATTACTAAGTTTAGTAAAACATTTACTAACTCTAAAGCTTTAGAAGAAGAAAAAAAGCGTGGCCCTCACCGCAAATTAGTTGCTTTCGAGTTAAACGATCGAGGAATACCTAGGCATGGCTATGATATTGTAGATGGACAAGGCAAAAAAATTGGTGAAGTAACTTCTGGAACGATGTCGCCTAGTTTAGGCAAAGGGATAGGCTTGGGTTATGTCCCTACCATTTTTGCTGCTGTAAATAGCAAAATACACATCCAAATACGCAAAAATGCTGTTGCTGCCACTGTAGTAAAACTTCCTTTCTATAAGGGTTAACATTTGCAAATGGCAGATTTAAAAAGCGTTCTAACTTCGATATATAGTCATTTAATTCATCAAGAAAATAAAGGGGTTATAGCGTCATACATCCCAGAATTATCCAAGCAAGATATCAATAAATTTGGCATTCACTTACAGCATATTAATGGCGATGTTTTTTCGGTAGGCGATTGGCAAATTCCTTTTTCTATTCAGAGTATTTCTAAGGTTTTAACCCTATCGAAAGCCATTTCGTTTATAAATAATAACCTATGGAAACGTTTAGATGTTGAACCGTCTGGTAATCCTTTTAATTATTTATCGCTATTAGAACAAGAGAATGGAATCCCTAGAAACCCCTTGATAAATGCGGGCGCTATGGTTGTTGCCGATGTGTTATTAAGTCATCTTAAAAACCCGAAAACAGATTTTTTAAATTATGTGAGAGTACTTGCTAATGACCATTCTATAACTTACGACGAGAAAGTGGCCGCCTCAGAAAAAGAAACGGGTTATAAAAATTATGCCATCGCAAATCTCTTAAAATCTTTCGGAAACTTAAAAAATAGTGTCGATGAAGTTTTAGATTTTTATTTCCATCAATGTGCCCTTAAAATGAATTGTGAACAGCTTTCCAAAACTTTTTTTATGCTAAGCAATAAAGGAAAATGTCTAAACCATATACAGCACCTCACAGCACCTCAAGCAAAACGTATAAATGCAATTATGCTTACTTGTGGTTTTTATGACGAAGCAGGAGAATTCGCTTTTGAAGTGGGTTTACCTGGGAAAAGCGGTGTTGGTGGTGGTATCGTGGCACTTTTACCAAATCAGTTTGTAATTTCTATTTGGTCTCCCGGACTAAATACAAAAGGTAATTCTTTACTCGGAATGCAGGCCTTAGAGCAATTTACAACGAAAACCAATCTTTCTATATTTTAAAACGCCCCATGAAGAAAACTATTAATAAAAAAATTAAGGTACTCGTTCTAGGAGCTAGCGGTTTTTTAGGTGAAGCCATTTACAAAGAGTTATGTGCCTATTTTAGAACCTTTGGAACTTATAGAACAGATAATTATAATTTTGAAAAAAATCGTCATTATTTCCAATATAATATGGAAGAAGATGACATTTATGAAATTCTTGAACTCGTTAAACCCACTTTAATTATATCTGCATTACGAGGGAATTTTTCAGCTCAGGTTATCATGCACAGTCATCTTTCAGATTATATAAGCAAAACAAATACGCGATTAATATATATTTCTTCAGCAAATGTTTTTGATGCTTACAGCAAGTTTCCTAGTTATGAATTAGATAAAACCTTAAGCCATAGTATGTATGGCCATTTTAAAATTAAAATAGAAAACATGCTATTGCGCTTACCAAGCAAATTGGTAACCATAGTTAGGTTACCCATGGTATTTGGTCCTCAATCACCCAGAATTAAAGAGATAAAGCTATTTTTAAAAGAGCGC
Source organism: uncultured Flavobacteriaceae bacterium (assembly GCA_937937185.1). Lineage (GTDB taxonomy): Bacteria > Bacteroidota > Bacteroidia > Flavobacteriales > Flavobacteriaceae > JAHDGB01. The sequence continues at coordinate 1,047 of CALDCO010000226.1, read as the reverse complement.
CTACCAATTGAAGTGTTTCCAAATTTAATAATGAATGTGACTACCGATTCTAAAGTAACTCAGCAAATTCACTATATTATTAACCGAAATAAGTCAGGCATTTTTCATTTAGGAAGTAACGATTTAGTACATCATGACGATTTTTTTAAAGAAATTATTAATTCTTTAGGGAATTATACCCCGTCATTTAAACAAGTATTTACCACAAATGATGAGCGCTATTTAGCCGTGCTACCAAAAACAAACATGTTGCCCAAACACTTACAAATAGTAAGTCAGGATATATTAACAGAGTTAGAAGTATAACCAAATTAAGACACAGATAATGTTAAAGTTAACCGAAAAAGAAATCGAAACCCGCCTAGAGAAATTAGAGGAGTGGGATTATTTTGATAATGCCATTCATACCGAATATGAATTTGGAAATTTTAAAGATTGCTTTAGTGCCATGAGCAGAATTGCCTTTGAGTGCGAAGCCATAAACCATCATCCGGATTGGTCAAACACCTACAATGTTCTTAGAATTAGTCTCTCTACCCATGATGCTAATGGTGTTACAGATAAAGATTTTAAACTGGCAATGGCTATAGAAAGTATTGTTGAAGAAGACGATTAAAAACTTTTTGTAATTGTTCTTTTTTGTTTACTTGAAAACTGAATTTTAATACCTCACAGATTTTTTTAAATTTGTGTTGTACATAAATAAACTGGCTTCTTGTTTTAGCAACATTTAAAACTGACTAAAATAGAATGGAGAAGTTTAAGATATAATTAATCATAAGTTTTCAGATTTTTCGAAAACTTAAAAATATAAGAGTTTTAAATGGGAAGAGCTTTTGAGTTTCGTAAAGCACGTAAAATGAAACGATGGTCTGCAATGAGCAAGGCCTTTACTCGTATTGGTAAAGACATCGTAATGGCTGTAAAAGAAGGAGGGCCAGATCCTGACAGTAATTCGCGTTTACGAGCAGTTATTCAAAATGCAAAGGCTGTAAACATGCCGAAAGATAATGTTGAACGTGCCATAAAAAAAGCAAGTGAAAAAGG
>CALDCO010000225.1 GCA_937937185.1 uncultured Flavobacteriaceae bacterium | reverse complement strand
ATCGTAAACTTCATTAAACATAATCTATTTGTAATAAATAAAATGTTCCACGTGGAACATAACAAATCGTTCTATATATTTTGCAAAGATACAGTAATTCTATTATAGCTTCTTTAGGTAGAAATCTTCTTTAGTTCTCATCGCCTTAACTTCATCATCCAACTTATCCTTATAGCCACAAAAATGAAGAATACCATGAACCATTACCCTGTGTAATTCTTCTTGAAAAGACACCTTAAACTCTTTTGCATTATCTTCTACTCTTTCTATAGAAATGTAAATATCTCCTTGTAAGTTTTTTCCTATGGAATAATCAAAACCAATCACATCGGTTAAGGTGTCGTGATCTAGAAAATCGACATTTAATTTATGTAAATAATGGTCGTCGCAAAAAATGAAATTAATGTCTTCTTCTTTGCAACCCTCTAAATTGATCACCTGTGAAATCCAGTTAGATAATTTATTTTCATTATCTAATATAAAATCGTTTTCATAATTAAAGATTATCATTTAATTGGTGTTTCATAAAGAAAAAGTTTTTTAGCTATTTCATCAAAATAGAAATAATACAAACTAAAATCTATAAAAACATGAGACTCGAATTTAGCGAAAGGCTTGCTATTTTTTACCTTTTTAATGAATTTATCTTTATCAGTTTTAGGATAAACAGTTTCTTGGGTTTCCTCACTAATCTCGTTAAGGTTTACATCTAATAGAAACTCAAAATAGTACTCTTTATCTAGAGTAAAGAAGTGATTATTATACTCATTAATAGGTCCAAACTTGGGTTGAGTATTAAACATTTGCTGGTGTCGTTGAAAAAACATATCGTGAAAAAACCAGTTATTGTTATAACGATAGTTGTCACTATCGACATGATCTATTCGGACTAATTTATTTCCTTGTGTAGTTGTATTAATCGTTATTGTTGGAGTATTAACTGCACTTTTACACTTTTTGATAAACGTTTTTAGAGTATTAAAATCTTTCGCTTTATAATTAATCGAGATTTTATCTAAATCTATTCTCTTATTGTTTTTAGAGTTGATATCATGTACTAAAACAGTACTAATCTCTTTATCAAAACACAATTGATAAAATTGTCCGTTATCGTAGAAAGAAGCCATTGATTTAAGCTTGGTAAGTTTTATGTCAAATCTAGTATGAGATACTTTATCAAAATCACTCCCGTTCAGTGGTAATTTCAAAACAGTCGAATAGCCTCCCAAAAGATTATCATTAGTGATCAACAACTCTTCATCATTACAATATGCCTTAACTCTTTTAACAGATCCGTTAGCCACAAACTCGTCTGTATTAACACTACTAAGGCCAAATTCATTAAAATGTCTAAAAAAGCCTCTAGATTTGTCCGAAGGAGTTACAAAAATATCTTCAATATTATCTGTGGTTTTTATTCTTTTAATCAGTAAGTCTTCACCATTAGAAAATAAAAGTAAATTCTCATGCTTTTTCGCAATTACAGTTTTAAAATATGGGTTCTTTATGATATCAGATTTAATAAAGTCTCCAGAACTAATATCTATGTCGAGCACCTGAAATTCTTTCTCCTTTTTGTTAATAAAAGAAAGTATGAGAAATAATGATTTGTCGTTGTTGTGATATGACAAAACAGACGGCATAATATCAAAATCGATAGACTTAAGAAGCTTTAAATGGTCCTCATCTGCCTTAACTGGAAGAATAGTGAATTTTTTATTAAGTTTATTTTTAGCTATTATAATATGGAAGTTACTTTTAGATTTCAATTCACAGGAAAAAGAAGATTTTATTTTATAATTCTTCGGTAACTCTATCGAACGCAATCGGGGGTTGGGCGAAACCGACACAAACAAAAACAAAATGGGAATCAATACTAATTTCATGCTTAGTTTTTACTTCATTATAAATTTAGTTAATAAACAAAATTAATCATTAAACCGGCGCTTTATATAGTGTTAACATTCTTGTTTTCTTTTTATAAACTAAATTATACATTATAGCACCGACAAAAACAGATGAGCTGATACATTTAAGAGCATTAAATTCTACAAATTCTCTTACCAACTTCTTTTTGTCAATATCCCTATAGAGAGTGATGTCATTACTATTAACGATTACATTAGAATCTAAATCTAATAATATTTCGAAAAACTCTTTACTGTTTAAGGACGATGAATAAGGGACCTCTTCTGCTGGAGAAGGGCCATGTCTTTTATTGCGAGTAAAATTTTCTAGATGTTGTTGATTAAACCAATAATTATGATAATAATTGTAAGTCTCCATTGGCACGTAATCTATTCGCACTAATTTGTTTAGGTCTACTGTTTCGTTAACGGCAATTGTTGGAGTACTAGTTAACCTATTTGAATTATAAATAAAATCATCAACACTAGTAAATTCGTCTGCACTGTAATGAATCTCTACATTAAGCAAATCATGTTTAACAGTAGTTCTATCCGTAAGGTCATTAACAAATAAAGTAATGGAATCTTTGGTGACAGCTAACTGATAAAATTTATTGTCTTCGTAAAAAGACGCTAATTTTTTTAGCTTTTTATAATCGGTTTCAAAGCTCAAATGAGTAGCACTGTTCAAATCGCCTTCATCTAACCGTAATTTCATAACAGTTGAATACCCCCTAATAATATTGTCCTCTGTTATTACTAGTTCATCATTAATGCTATAAGCTTTAAACCTCTTAATAGAACCATTTGCTACATATTCATCTAGAGTAACACCGTCACAATTAAATTTCTTTAAATTCACAAAAAACCATCGTGTTTTATCTGACGGTTGAACATTAATTTCCTCAATATAATTGGCGTTTACAATTTTTAATATTCTAAGCCCATTACCATCGCATAACAATATTAATGATTCGTAATCTTTTCTTAATGTTGTTTTAAAATACTTCCACTTACGAGGGGCAGATTTAAAGGTCTCTTTAGTAGCCGTATTAATGTCTACAGCATAAAAAGTCTGTATTCCTTTTGCTCCTATTGAAAGCACTATTGTTAATACTTCCTCATTATTGTGGTATGATAATATATTGGGTTTGCCTTTAAATTCTATAGGCTTAAAAGTTATTAAACTTTTCTTGTCAGGAAATAGAGGAATTAATGAAAAAAGAGAGTTGTTTTTGTTCTTTGCTATTATAAAATGAAAACTATTTAAAGATTTTAATTTACAAGAAAATAACTCTTTTACAGTATAGTGTTCTGGTAATTTAATTGATTGTTTTTCTAGGCTATCATTGGGTGTATTTGATAAAAACAAAAACAAAATGGGTAGTAGTAAAAACCTCATGCTTAATTTTCTTTTAACTTAAAATAGTCTTGCACTTTCTTTTTAAACGCTTGTTGCAAAGGTAGGCTTTGTTTATTCAATATTTCAGTAGTGTTAAAATACGCTTTGGCCTTTTGTATTTGGTTATTCGTCGTATTATTAAATTCCTTTTTGTTGGTTTCCGATTTTCGTTTATTATCCTGCCCCTGTTGGAAGGTTGCTTTTTCTAACTTTAACAATTGATGCTGTAAATTCATCATTTTTTCAAGCGTTTGATTCGTAAAGCCTTTATTAATTAAATCTAACTCCACTTCCTCCATGTCTTTAATTAATCGCTTCGCATCGCCACTGCCGCCTTTACCATTTTTCTCATCTCTAGCCAGTTTTTCTTCTAACGCTTGTCGAATTTGTTGTTGCTGTTGGTAAATTTTATACAACTCGCCATTTAAATCCTCATTGAAGCCATCTTGCCCTTCTTGGTTACCGCCTTTGCCTTCCCCATCTTCACCGCCTTCTTTATCGCCATTCTTACCCTTTTCGCCTTTTTTTCCTTTCTTACCTTCTTTTCCTTTATCGCCTTCTTTATCTCCCGGCTTTTCACCTTCCTTTTCCCCTGGCTTATCTCCGGGTTTATCACCTGGTTTTTTACCTTCGCTTTTTTTCATGCCTTCTTTCATCATTTTGTTCAGTTCTTCTTGACTCATAATAATGTCTGGCATTGGCATCCCATCTTCACCTTGACCCTGTCCTGGCATGGGCATTGCCATTTGATTTTGCAAATTATCTAATGCATCACTTAAAAAATTGGCCAAATTGTTCGCCGAGGTTACTGCGTATTGTTGTGCAGAAATGCCTTGGAATAAATTGTTTTCTGCTAACTGCGCCATCGATTTATCGATATTAAAATACACATCGGTAATTTCTTTATTCACGTTATCAGAAATACTTGGCTGTCGCAGTGATAACGCAAACAAACTGTCGTCGATATGCTCGAAATGCGAACGCAAATCTTTTTGCTTTCGCAAGTAAATGGCATACTCATTATGATTAACTTCTATGCTTTTAAACTTTTTCATTAACGCTTCTTCATCAAAAGAAAAGACCACAAGATTATCTAATATTTGGCGCAACATTTCGACGTCTTCGTCTAAAGATTTATCGGCTGCTTGTTGCATAGCTTGCTGCATCTTTTTACTTAAACTTTGCATTTTCTTAGCCGCACTTTTCTGTTTTTTCTTGGCACTAGCGTTCTTTTGTTTTTTATCTTGTGGCGACGGCGACTGCTCTTTTTTGCCTAGCTCATCACTCGCCTCTTGTTGTTCTTTTTTAATGTCTTCTTCCTTCTGTTCGTCTCTAGGCAAGTCTACCGGTTGTTTAAGGGCTTTATTCTCCTTGATTAAATCGTCCAATTGCTTTTCAAGTTCCTCAAATTTTTTGCTAATGGCGTCTTGCTCTTTTTTCGTGTTTTTTTCTAATTCTTTATTGGCCAGTTGGTCTTGTTCTTTTGCTAGTTCTTCAATATCCTTGGCGATTTTTTCTGCTTTTTTAGTCACATAATAGCGCTTAGTAAGCTCTACTAATTGTTCTAAGCTTCTTTTCTGGTTTTTCGTTTGTTTGGCTAACTTTTCTAGTTTTTGAGACAACTCTTCTTTACTTAGCTTTTCACGCAGTTTTTCTAACTCCTCAAGCAACTTCTCGTCTTTCTTAAGCTGTTCTTCGTTTTGCTCTAAACGCTTCTTTAAATCCTCTTTAAACTGGTCGTCTTTTATGTTTTCTTTCTGAAACTCATCCAAATTTTCTTTTAGCTTTTTATTAAACTGCTTCATCATTTCTTCCTGTTGCTGTTGCCGTTTAATAAAGTTTTCGAATTTCTTCTTGTCATTAAAGTTTAATTCCGATTTTTCTTTCTGAGTTTTAGAAAGTGCTTCGAGTTCCTTTTGCTGTTCATCAAATTTCTCTAAAGACTTGTTAAGGTCTTGAATGGTTTCATTTTGTTCCTGAAGTTGTTTTTGCTCTTCCTCTGTTTTGGTTCTTTTTCGATAGCTAAACACGCTACTTTTTGTGCTTTTGTTTTTATTAACCCCATCATTATCAAATACTTGAAAATACAAATCGTAACTAACACCTGCTTCAATACTTAGATTATTAGGAAAGGCACTAACAAATTCTTCAAAATTAGATTTCGAAATGGCAATGGGTTCTATTTTCTTATCCTGTTCGTTTTCTGAAGGATAGTAGACTAACTGTAATTTATTTAAACCATAATCGTCACTCGCTTGTCCATAAAAATAAAGGGATTGTTGGTCTAAAGAGTCGATTCGAGATTTCACATTTAATTCTGGATATTCATCTCTTATAACACTAATGCTATAGGCTAAATTCTCATAGTCTTTTAACTCCTTATTGCTGGTGCTTAGGTTGTAATCTAAAGTGCTATAAACACGTTTAGAGGCCTCAAAACGATTAAGCGCTTCTGTTTTAAATGCCGTGGTATCTTTGGCGGTATAAAGGGAGACGTTATCTGTCGCTCTTGTATTAAGTTTCCAAGTAATGTTTGTACCTTGAGGAACCACCGCATTCCCCGTACTTTTTAAAACTTCGTCTCTTTTTTTAGTATACGAAGGGTAATCTAAAACCATTTCAAAATTTGTTAAAGTAGGAACTTGTATGACTTTTAATGTTTGAGGTATAGAAACCACATTATTGGCCATTAAATTAAAAGTAATGTCTGTTTTAGGTTGATCGAAAACAAACTCAAATTGCCCTGTTCCTTTTTGCTGTAAGAAATACGTTTCGTTATTAAAAGTAATTTGGGCGGTTTCTGGAATCACCTCTCCAACTGTTTCTACAATTAATCGATACGATTGGTTTTCAATCGCTTGCAAATTGTCATTTAAAACAAAAAACTGAAACGGTGCTGGAGGTTCGTAGGCCGTTTTATAATTAACAACACGCTCATAACTATCGCTAAACCAATTAAATTTTCCTGTTACTGCTGTTAAGAGAAATATTAGTAAAGGAATGGCTGCATATTTTAGATATTTTACATTCTGCTTAAAATTAACGGCCAGTTTAAAAGGAAAAGGTTGAAGCTCAATCGATTTTTGTTCTATGCTTGCTAATAATAATTCTGAATTCGTTGTTTCTGCTTTAAGCTGAAGAACATTTAAAAGCTTATCGTTAACCTCTGGAAAATGATTGCCTATTAATTTTGAAGCTTGTTCATAGTTAATTCCTTTTTGAAGTTTAAATAGTTTCGCCAAAGGAATAATAATAAACTTAATAAAAAGACCAATCTCTACCGCTATAAAAGCCCAAAATAAAATGGTTCTTGCGGTAGAATTTAACCACAAAAAATGTTCTACTAAAAGGGTGATTATAAAATAGAGTAAGCCAATGCTAAAAAAGAGTATCGTTCCTTTAATGAGTTCATTGGTATAATATTTCCTAATGAACTGCTCTAACTTTGTTTGTATCGTTTTAAAATTATTCAATTTTTTTTTATTTTTATATCGAAATCCCATTAATCTATGGAAAAACATAACCTAATACACTTGTGTTCGATCTAAGAATTTAGCAAGAAAAAGTCGTGAAATTGATTGATTTTTCAAAGTGAAACTGAGAAAAATGGTATTGAAATTACGCTTTTGATTGAAAATTTAATGGTCTTCAATACTATTTTCTATCGAAAATCACTCTGACTAACCAAGACTTTCTTATGTCGAACTCATGTTATAACACACTAAAATACGCTTTTATTTTAACATCTATTTCTATAAATTTATAACCTTGTGTTAAATTAAGGGTTTCTATTGCGAATGTTTTATGCTTCACATTAGCAAATAAAAACTAAGCAGCTATTATTGTGAACATGAAAAACGCAAAAGGTCATGAAAGATTTAAACTATTTAGTTACATTTTTAATTCCATATGCCTGCAACTGAAATTTATCAACACTATTTCGAACTAGAGCCTATAAATAAACGTGTACCCGACGCCATGTTGTCCTTAAATTAGGAAATGGAAAAGATTTAAATCCCATTTAAACTAAAAAAGCCCCAATTAAGGGGCTTTTTTGTTATTTCCTTTTAACAAGATTAAACACTTAAAAAAAAATCTTAGTAGGGAATAACACATCTACTTAACTAAGATACTATTAGTCGTATAATAAACCTAAATGTTTCTTGATTTTTCGATAAATAACATAGAAATGGTGTTAAGGTCTCATATAATAAGCTAAATGAATGATTTTCAACGAAGAAAGGCATGTTACATTCATAACAAGCTGTTGAAATTTTGAAATAATAGCATCTCTTCTTTTTAAGCTTGACGTTAAAACCTTAAAAAACTATCTTTGTCGCCAAATACAAAAACATGTCTAAAACAGTTCGTGTGCGTTTTGCACCAAGTCCTACAGGCCCCTTACATATTGGAGGCATTCGCACCGCGTTATTTAATTATCTATTTGCTAAAAAACACAATGGTTGTTTTATTCTTCGTATTGAAGACACCGATAAAAACCGTTATGTTGACGGTGCTGAAAACTATATCGTAAATGCACTTAATTGGTGTGGAATTCCTTTTGATGAAGGGCCTGGCTCAGGAGTAAAAGTAGGTGAATTTGGCCCCTACCGACAAAGTGAGCGCAAGCATTTATACAAACAATACGCAGAACAATTAATTGCTTCTGGCCATGCTTATTATGCTTTTGATAGTGCAGAACGTTTAGAGGCACATCGAAGAGACCATGAAGCTAAGGGCAAAACGTTTATTTACAATTGGCATAACCGACTAAAATTAAATAATTCTTTATCGCTTACCGCTGAAACTGTAAAAACAAAACTAGATAACGGGGATCATTATGTGATTCGATTTAAATCGCCACAAGATAGTATGCTTCACTTAAAAGATACTATACGTGGCGCCATTAAAATAGACACTAATGTTTTGGATGATAAAGTGCTCTTTAAAAGTGATGGCATGCCAACTTATCATTTAGCAAATATTGTAGACGATCATTTAATGGAAATCTCTCATGTTATTCGTGGTGAAGAGTGGCTGCCTTCATTACCCTTGCATCAATTATTATATGATGCTTTTGGTTGGGAAGCTCCTGAATTTGCGCATTTGCCACTCATTTTAAAACCTACAGGCAAAGGCAAACTTAGCAAACGTGATGGCGATAAATTAGGTTTTCCTGTTTTTCCATTAGAATGGAAAGACCCAAAAACAGGAGAGCTCTCAATGGGATACAAACAAGAAGGTTATTTTCAAGAAGCCGTTATTAATTTTCTAGCTTTTTTAGGTTGGAATCCTGGAACGGAGCAGGAACTGTTTAGTTTGGAAGGATTAATTAATGCCTTTGAATTAGAAAAAGTAAATAAGGCTGGAGCACGATTCGATCCAGATAAGATAAAATGGTTTAATCACCATTACATGCAAAAACAACCTAATGATGTGTTGGCTAAAGCCTTTAAAAACAGTCATTCTGAACTCAAAGACATAGATATTAACTACATTTCAATGGTAGTTGGTTTAATAAAAGAACGGGCGACTTTTATAAGTGATTTCTGGTCGTTAACGCATTATTTTTTCAATGCGCCTACTCAATATGATGAAAAGGCTTCTAAAAAAGCACTTAAAGAGGACACAAAACCTATTTTAGAAGAATTAATTACCCTTATCGATACGCTTAAGGATTTTCAAATTGAGCCCTTAAAAACAGTCGTTAAAGAATGGATCACAACCAAAGAAATAGGTTTTGGTAAAGTCATGCAACCTTTACGTTTAGCCCTTGTTGGTGCTTTACAAGGACCAGATGTGTTTGCTATTATGTTTATGATTGGAAAGGCAGAAAGTTTGAAGCGTATTGAGAATGTATTAAAACTATTATAACCTAAACTCCGTAGAAACATTTAAACCTTTTCAAACTTTTAAAAAAATTAAATGCTAATTATGGCCGTAAGCGCAATCATAGACATGTTGCCTTTAAATTTATTTTCATTTTCTAACGTGCTTAGCTTTTCATTTGAATTAAGTTTACTCAATATATTACTTAAACCGTAAATGTATTGCGCTTGTAACTTAAAGTGGCTAAAACCCAGTGTTGCGCCAACAGTGCCATCTAATCCTATATTAGAAATTTCTGTAATGTCTGTTGCCACTATTTCATCGTAACCATTAATTAAAAAGCCTTGTTGGTCGTCATCAATAAACTCTAACTTGCTATTGAATTGTGCCATGGGCCCAAAATCGATGGTAAAATGCCCTTTAGCAATCCTTACATGCCACAACAATGCTATTTGCGCTGTTAACACTTTAAAATCGATCGCTACTGGCGTGATATCGCTATTAGATGCCCTACCCAAGATTCCAAAATTATTTTCCGATAATTGTACCGAATAGCTTAAGTTGTACCACTTGTGAGGCAAATCGACCGTTGTGCTTAAACTACCTATCCAACCCTGTCCTCTTGTGGTTTCAAAATTATCAGTAAAAATATCGAATTGTGTAATGCCGCCTTCAAGACCAATACCGTTTTTAATGTCGTAATGTTTGGGTTGGGCGAAGTTTTTTGTAATAAATGCAACCATAAAGGCTACTAACAAGGTAAGTTGTAAGTTTTTCATATTCATTTGGGGTTTGAGTAACAAATATAACTTATTTTAGTAACTAACAAATTTATAACTCTTTAAATTTTATACTTATGGGACAATTTATATTCATTCCAATTCTTTTTTTCGGTGCAGTCATTCTTATTTCTGCTTTTTTTATTGTAAAACAACAAACCGCAGCAATTATCGAGCGCTTTGGTAAATTCCATAGTATACGCCAATCTGGTTTACACTTAAAAATACCGCTTGTCGATCGTATTGCAGGTCGTTTAAGCTTAAAAATTCAGCAATTAGATGTCATTGTTGAAACGAAAACTAAAGACGATGTGTTTGTTCGCTTAAAAGTCTCTGTTCAATATAAAGTGATAAAAGAAAAAGTATATGATGCTTTTTATAAACTAGACTATCCGCACGACCAAATAACATCTTATGTCTTTGATGTGGTAAGAGCCGAGGTGCCTAAAATGATTCTTGATGATGTTTTTTTAAAGAAAGACGATATCGCCATTGCCGTTAAACGAGAACTTAATGAAGCCATGTTAGATTATGGGTATGACATTATAAAAACCTTGGTCACCGATATCGATCCTGATGCGCAGGTAAAAGAAGCGATGAATAGAATTAATGCCTCTGAGCGTGAAAAAATTGCAGCCCAATTTGAAGGTGACGCTGCTCGTATTTTAATCGTTGAAAAAGCAAAAGCCGAGGCAGAAAGCAAGCGCTTGCAAGGACAAGGTATTGCAGACCAGCGTCGAGAAATTGCACGTGGCTTAGAAGAATCTGTAGAGGTTTTAAACAAAGTAGGGATTAATTCTCAAGAAGCATCAGCATTAATTGTAGTAACCCAGCATTACGACACACTACAGTCTATTGGTCAAGAAACGAATAGTAATTTAATTTTATTACCTAATTCGCCACAAGCTGGAAGCCAAATGCTTAATGATATGGTCGCTAGTTTTACGGCGAGCAATCAAATTGGAGAAGCCATGAAAAATTCTAAAAAGAAGAAAGAAGAATAAGGTTTAGAGTATAAATATATGAAGTGGTTTGAACTTTTTTGATTTAAGTGAAAAAGTTCAAACCACTTCTATTTACAAAAGGAGTGCTTGTTTAAAGCATTCCTTTTTATTTAAAGGGGTGCCTTTCTTCCCATTTCTTAATGGGGTTAAGTGTATTTACGATAAACTTTAAAATCGCATTTGCTATACTATTATTTGTATGTTTCATGTAGATGTACATTGTATTGGGCTTTGCTCCTACCGAGCTTTTAATTTCCATAGCTGTTCTGGCATAAACCACTGTTTTAAAGCGGTTTTCGATGGCAAAAGACAACATGTCGAACAGCATGTTTAAATACATTTGATGCTTTGATTGATAGGCTTTATCGTATCCCAAAAAATAGGTTTCTAAATCCTCTCCATTTAAAATAAGTGTGTAAAACCCAACTAGTTTTTCGTTAAGGTAATACCCAAATAGTTTAAAACGGTCTTGCATTTGTTTTTTTAAATTGAAGAAATGAACCTCATTCAAAACGAAGGAGTTCACTCGCGCGTTGTCTGATACATTTTTATACAATTTAAACAATTCGGTAGAAGCCTCTGCTATTTCATTAATAGTAAGCTCCCGCTTTACAATCGATTGGCTTTTCTTTCGAGCCGTTTTATAACGACGCCTGTATTTTTTATTAAGGTTAGCGGCATAATCGTTTATTGTTATCCAATGGGGTTTAATCGTTAGCAACATATTAGGCTGTACTTTAGCTTTATACATCCTTTTTTGTTGAAAAATTTCAGCGTTGTTATGAATCTTATCTGTTTCAAAATAGTCTTTAAAACCAATGATTCTAATTTTCTTATGGTCTTGTTGTTTAATGCGTTTTGAAATTTCAGCTAAAGCTTTAAAAATTTGTTCTAAGAAAACATCTTGTGTTATTATTTCTTCATTAAAAAATAGCCCATGTTGCCCAGTATGCATTAAATTTCCAACAACCAAACCATTTCCTCTTACAATTTGGGCAATTAAATACTTTCCTAAGCGCTTTAATTTATTATCGCTGGTTTTTCTAAAGACATCATCCAAATACATCGCTACACGTTGAATAACAGCTACGCCAACTAGTTCATCGGCTTTAAAAAAAGCCACATAAAAAGGGGTGATATTACTTGGGCAAGACTCCTCTAATGCGTTTAAAAAAGAGGTTTGCAAAAACACATCCTGAGTCACTAAAGCATCCCAGGATTCTGGAAGTTCGTTAATTCTAGTATAAATTTTAAAATGTGTTGAAGACATTAAATATTAAAAAATACAGTTCTTATTCATAACACTCCTCTGAGAATAACTTCACTTAAAAAATTCCATTTGCTAAAAATTATTCTTCTATGTTTAATTTTCGCTTAAATCAAAAAAAGACTGAAAAACAATGTTTTCAGTCTTTGTAAAGTTATTATTTTTAGGGCTTACCTCCAACCACATACAATGCCTCCCATTATGGCAAAACATACGGTCCAAAACCCAGTATTAATAAGTATGTATTTCCAGCTTTTACGTTCAAATAAGCCATTTACTGCTATTACTGGTAATACTAAAAATATTCCAGCCATTGTACCATGTAAAGCACCATGTTTAAAGGTTCTAAAAGCATCGCCATAATCTGCCATAAAAGCCGTATATGAGGGCAAGGCTTTTGTTATATCGCCCCCTACCATTCCTAAGGCTCCTGTTTGATGGATGGTGATGAATTGAATAAAAAAGGATAACAAAAAAGAAAGAATAAAAGAAACGATAAAAATAACAGGCATATTACCGCCTTTTATTTTTTCTTCAGTCATTTCTGCTTCTCGCATCCAGGCATTTCCAAATGTTTTAGGATTATACCAGACAAAACCTAAGATAATTGGAATAAGGGCAGCTACTAAAATGGCATAAATATTTATTTCCATAAGATGTTGGTTTTTAATAATTAGTGTTGTTAAATGTACAAAAATATACTAAACTTAATTTTACACTTTAAGTTATTTACAATGAGACATTAAAGGCAACACATGCCATCGCTTTATCATTCTAATACCAGCCTATTTTTAGCCATAAAATTGGTGTCATTTCTGTAAGAAGTCATTAAACGTCTACTCTTATTAAGATTTATAATTAAAAGACAAGCCACCATGGTTTAATTATTAATGGCAGCTGCTTCGGCAACCAATAGCTCATTTTTATCTTCTAAGGCCTTTTTAATAAAGTCATTAATTTTTTCATTTTTATCTAATCCGTTTTTCAATAAAACGCCTAAACTTATCATCGTAATAATACGAGTACCTACTTTTTTTACTGCTGTTCCAAATAAAGGCTCTAATTCTTGATAGTCTATTTTTTTAGCTAACTTTTGAACCTCTATTTTTACTTTGGCTTGCTT
>CALDCO010000224.1 GCA_937937185.1 uncultured Flavobacteriaceae bacterium | reverse complement strand
TTCATTGGTGTATGCATTAATTTCGTTTAAATCTACATTCGCGTGGTGGTTAAACCTATAACTTTGGACTAAACTCCCAAATGGGCGTAGTAAAAAAGGAAGCATTAATTCGTAACTGTCTTCATCGAAATGCACTTCTTTCTCAGAAAACGCATTTTTAGTATCATTATGTTTGTTGCCAACTTTATGAATAATGAATTTAGAAATAGAAGCATTATTACGATTTATCATGAATTTTTTAGATTAAAATTACCGATTGCAATAGTACTAAATAATAAAGAAAATTAAATAAAAAACAGAAGCATAATGTCTTCGGTTTTATTTTACTCAATTGTTAGTGTAGCATTTTTGCCACTACGTGTTTAGATTAATTTTTGTTTAATTTAAGATGGGTAGTGTTTAGTTTATTGTTAACAGCATTATGTAACTGTTTTCTTGTAGCATTACTTAACTCTGCAGCTTTTGAGATTTTATATTCTTTTGGTATCCTAACTTTTGAGAAATCGACATGTCTAGTTACAATTTTTGTATTTAAAACGGGCTTTTTACTATTGTATCTAGGTGGTTTTTTGGGATTAGTTTTGTTTACATTATCTAATTTATGAGCCAAATTAGTTAAAGCATATTCGTATTTAATTAACATGCCCATTAATTTAGACATGTCTACCGTTAATGCATTAACTTCTTTATTTAAAACTTCATTTTTATTAGCAATAGGCAGGCTAAAAACACCCACTACAATTGTCGATAATATAACCAGCCCCATAAATAGCCATATTGTTTTTATTGCTATGGATCTTGGTAGTTCTCTTTTCAATTCAGTTTTCATTAAGTAATAGGTAAACCCTATCATTAATAAAGCGAATCCAGAAACCCCGTAACTTAGAATTTTTCCGCCCATCATATCCATTATATTCTCCATTTTTTTAAGTTTTATAATTAATTAGAATAAAAAATAACAGGTATTAATCCCATTCGACCCCATCTAACCTGCCCTCTAAAAGCTGAATTTTTTTTCGCATTTCTAAAACAAGTTTTAATAAGTCATAACCTTTTACCTTTAAACTATCTGGGCAGTTAACTTTACCATTAATGGTAACACCTCCAGGGTAATCTTTTGCCCAGTTTACCGTTAAACCATCTTGTTGATTGTGAACTACAGCTCTTCGATATGGTGTTTTCGTTTTTCTTCTCTTCTTACAGTCTATTCTAAGATCTGCGCCTAAAAGCTTTACTGCGAATGGCTTAATAATAAGTTCGTCACTACTTTTACTTTTTTCTATAAATGAATTTAAATTGCTCATAATTTGATTTTTTAATAGTTATATTTCTAATGGGCTATGTACATAGCCTTCTAAAAAGTTTTCTGTCATGCGATTACGTTGTCCAAAAAGTTGAGGTGTTTGTGTAACTCCTGGATGATGTGGAAGAATTAAACTGCTCATTTTACTTGAAACACTGCTTTGCAAACGGGTCATTAAATCGTGATAGCTAATTTGCATATTACTTTGATTTACTGTATCCAAAATGGCTTGTGTAAAAAGGCCATGTCCAATACGACTACTTTCCCAAGAAAGTTCGTTAAAATGGCAAGCCGATAATAGAGTAGATTTAGTCGCAGCAACTAAAGTTTTATTAGGATCTGGATCTAAATCTATAGTACCATTGTTAGCCTGAACATTTCCAACATTATTATTAAATTGATTAGTGTTTTCTGCACAAATACCACAAGGTATAAGTGTTGATAGGAAATCAACAATAGCATTTATTAGTGAACTTTCATAAATTGGGGTTTTACATTTTATAGCCGTATCGGCTGGATGCATTCCACCAGAATTACATGCATCTGTAATCATGGTAAAATTTATTGCATTTGGGTAAAGACCATCTGTAATATTTACAAGATCTCTGTCGGTGATCCAAGCTCCCGATGCAGGAACAAGTGCTTCATAATATTTATCGCAATCCCCTTGCGATAAATCGGCACGTAAACGCGAACCGTGTCCAGAAAAGTAAACACAAATAGTGTCTCCGGTTTCTGATATCCTAACTAAGTGTCGTATTGTAGAAAGAATACGGTTTCTACTTGCTCTTAAATCTTCTAAATGATATACTTGAGAAAAACCAAAATTGTTTTTCAATAAATGATAAATGCTTCTTGCATCATTTACGCAAGCATTTAAGTTACTATCCCCTGTGGGATCCAAAATGGAATAATTATTTATTCCTATTGTTAAAGCTCTTTTTGTTGCCATGATTTTATGTTTTTAATGTGTTAATATTGAGGTGTTAAAACCTTCAAGAAATTGATGATCCATACGCCCTAATTGGCCTCTAAGTGTAGGGTGTTGAGTGTCGCCAGAATACCCAACTACTTTAGCCACTAGCTTGTCTATTAATTGGTCATAGCTTACTTGGTGGTCGCCCTCATTTACGATGTCTATGAATGCCTGTGTTAAATACCCATGCCCATTTGCTTCTCTAGCAACCTCATAATATTTGCATGCTGCAATAAGAGTCGCTTGAGCGGAATTCACAAAGGTTCTATTTGGGTCTTCATCCAAATCAACCAATACACTATTATCTATTTGTGGGTTGCTCACGTTTGGAAACAATTCATTAGTCCCGTCTGGCATACAGATGCCAAAAGGCCACATTTCTCGTATTGCTGGCAATAAAGACGCCACTGAAGGAGAAAAAGGAACCGTTCTAGGTATGGATTGCTCTGCGGTTACAGAAGGATGCATTCCACCGGAGTGACAAGAATCTATAATGCAAGTAAAGTTTACTGCATTGGCATCAAAACCTGCCTGTAATGCAGCTTGATGTAACCTGAAATCATAAATCCAATTGCCTTGATAAGGAATAATTGATTGATAAAATCGTGTATTATCTGCTGCAGTTGTTGCTGGAATTAAACCGCCATGACCAGAGAAAGTAAAACAGACGGTGTCTCCTGCTTCGGCATTTGAAAATAGATACGTAATCGCACTTAAGATATTACGTCTGGTAGCTTGAGAATCTCTTAATAGAGTGATGTTTTCTTGGGGAAAACCATAAGCTTCTTTAAGAATGTGATACATGCTGTTCGCATCTGCCACACAGGCATTTAGAGGTGGCCAAGTTAGCCCTACTTCTGAAGCGCTATGTTGACTCTGTACTGAATAGTCGTCTATTCCAACGACAAGAGCATATTTTGCCATAATTTTTATTTTTTATGAGTTAGTTTAAACTAACCCCAATTAGTGTTTCTTTAGTTTCAATAATTTCGTTTCGTGTCAATGTATTATCCTTTCCTAAAACAGTAGTTTGATAGCTATAGGTACCTTTTGTATCATCTACAACGTGAAGGTTAAAAGGAATAGAATCAGTAGCTGTACCATTCATTTTCAATCGTTCTTTTACACGAATATCATTTTCGATGTCTTCGTAAGTAACATCTATGAAAATGGTTTTTACAGTATCGGGTTGGAATAAAGGAATAAACTCAATATTTATCGCTTTTAGAGGGTTTCCAATAGCCACTCTAGTTGTTTCAGTAGTTATAGGCTCTGTTTCTCTAGAATTTCCATCCCTCATATTATATTTTATGAAATAAGTGAAGGCCTTATTTTCGATATCCGATGATCGAATTTTCCAATGTTGATCTGCTGCATTGCTTTCAGAAAAGAATAAGGTTTCTTTTTCTTTCCATCCGTCTTTAGATTCATAGCTAAGATGCAATTCGGCATCAGCGACCTGTGTCCAATCTATTTGCGATGCTGAAGCTTCTACTTCTATAAAGGCTAGGGAATCAAAAGGATGTAATAAAAGCGTACGGTCATCTGTCAATTTGGCTTCAAATTCATAGCTCATTTTATCGCCTTTCCATTCTGAATCTGGGTCGAAGTGGTATTGCACTGAATAGCTATATTTATTAACACCTGGAATGAGTTTTACCATCCAATCCATTTTTTCTTCGCTCGTTTTATCAATTACAAAATCTTTATGTTTTTTATCGGTATCTCCTTCTTTTCCATAATCGAGTTGCACATGAGCAGAGGACAGTCCAATTCGATCTTTATCAAAAGGCGCCTCTACAGATACTCTAAATTCTCTAAAGAAGCTATCATCGCCATCTATTTCAAAAAAGTGTCCTTCTTTGTTAAGGTCTTCGGCTAATAAGCCAAAAAAACCTTGAGGAGAATAAGTACGTTGTACGGCTTCAGATCTCGTAAATTTGAAGGTTAGTGTTTTCTCTTCTATTTGCTTTATCATTTTTAATTTAAATGAAACTAATGCAGTATCTACAGATAAGTTTGCGGCACTAGGTGTGGCCTGAGGACGAACTCCAGAAGCGGAAGCTGGTGTCACTTGCTGTGGTTGTGGTGGCATTGCAGTAGCAGTAGCCGCCGCATTATTCACATCGCCATCAATAACAGGAGGATTTCCTATTACGGCACTAGATTCTGGTGCTCCTGAGTTTTCATCTGGCCTTGGAGCAGCAGGTTGCGTTGCAGCTGGTGTAGCTGCACCCGGAGCAGGAGCAGGGGTTGGTGCTGGAGGGGGTGTTGTAGTTGCTGGCGGCCTCATATTTCTAGCCAATTGTTGTACGGCATCGAGGCCAGTAGCTTGTGCTCCAGACCCAGCAAGTGTTCCCGGAGTTAATGTTGGTCTAAACCATTCTGCTAAAAGATTCTCTTTAAAGAAATTTAAAGCCCAATCTTCTTTGGCGGTTCTGTCTTCTTCAGTAGAATAATTGATAACATTAATTTCAATAAGTTTATCATCTACCATTTTTTCAAAACCAGCCTCAATTCCTGCACGAACAAAATAAACTTGTGCATCTAATCCGGCACTAAAATGGTCATATACTCTCTTTAAATTTGCTTTAATTTCTACTTCTAAAGCTGGGCGCAATCCCGAATATTTTAAACTGTAAACCGCACCTACAGGCGTACCACTTTTTTTAAATACGCCTTCTAAAATTGTGGACCCTTCCTGGCTTAAAGCCAAACTAAAAGCGGCGCTGTTGTTGCCGTGTAAAGAAGGGACCGTACCTCCAAGGATATTTTCTACGGCTTGGAAAGTACCATCTGCAGAAACTTGAGCTGTAGTACCACCACCACCTTGTAAATCTAATGCAATGCATTCTACTGTACCATCATCAAAAGGAACGGCCGCCAATTTAGGAGTACCTTTAGCCATTGATGAAATTTTAGACATAATTTTTCGTTCTACATTGGAATCTAATTTAAGATCCACTTCTACCATTAAAAAGCCTTTGCCTTCAATGGCATCGTTGGAGACATTTCCATATTTAATTAATGTAAAGGCCGCTCTATTATCATCGGCACGTCTTGCCAATTGCACTGGACCAGGGAGGTACCAGAACTGATCTGGGTCTGCGTGATCTGCAAAGACCGTTACCCCGTCTACCGTTATTGTTTTGTTTCCTAGTTCTAACATTTTAATACGTTTTAAAAATTAATTAGTTTATTGACAGGGTTAGTTCATCTTCATTGGATTTTATCCAGTCTGTAGATTTATTCATCCCATTAGTATGGTGCAGTGTT
Source organism: uncultured Flavobacteriaceae bacterium (assembly GCA_937937185.1). Lineage (GTDB taxonomy): Bacteria > Bacteroidota > Bacteroidia > Flavobacteriales > Flavobacteriaceae > JAHDGB01. The sequence continues at coordinate 10,214 of CALDCO010000224.1, read as the reverse complement.
AATTGATACTGCAATTCTGCTTGTTCTGCATCCATGAAATCATATTCAAAATATCGAATACGATCTTTGGCTGTAGCGAAACTGAATGAGTCATTAAAAGAAAGTCCTGCTTCTATGTCTTCATATTTTACAGTGAGTTTGGCTTCTTTAATTTTCTTTGCTTTAAAAGCAATACCTCCAGGATCAATGGTTATAATTTTATGACCTCGCATTTGCGGTGTTATAAAGACCCGATCTGTTAAAGTTTGGCAGGTTGGCACTTCAAGAATTCTACCATCGGTAAACAATAATGTCACCTTGTATTGAATAATTCGTTGTTCAGGGTTTTTGAATTCTTGTAAAACGATTTCTTTTGGATTATTGTCACTTTCGTTGAAACTAACAGCCTGCTGTTCTCTTATGCTGTTTTCTTCATCTTCATAAGTAACATCAACAAAAATATTTTTTACCTCGGTCCAATTAACAGCTGGCACAAAAGAGATTTTTCGTTTATTAGGAAAGGGATCTCGTATTGTTATTTTTTCATTGTCAGTTTCTGCCCATGGCATTTCAAGATCGCGGTGATCTACTGCTCTATAAATTAATTTGTAACTAAAAGTTGTTTTTTTAGGATCTAGAGTGAACAGGTTCCATATGGCTTCTGTTTTTTTACTATCTAAAAGAAAACTTTCATCAATATTAATCCCATTGTCAAGATCTTCATACTTGGTTATCACTTCAATATGAGAATACGTTTCCCAAGGAAAATCCAAAGCCATTATTGCGACTGGAAGGTTGCCATATAATTCATTTGGACGCACTTCAAAATTTTCTATTTTAATAGTTTCTGGAGTAGACGACAATTTTATTGGGCGTTCCATGCTGTCAGAATCCTTGAAATGCACATCGTAAGAAATCGAAACGTCTTTTAGCATTTCTCCGTCTTCAATTTTACTTAGCCATTCAATTTTTTCGTTGGTTTTTGACTTATCCAAAACCACATTTTTTTGAACGCCACCATAATCTAGTTTTACATTTAACGATTCTACATTATCTGTTTCAAAATCGGTTCTTGCAATGACATTTACTGTACGTTTTTGAAACCAAGGATGATCTAATTCTACAGGAATTATAAAGCGAGAAAGATCAGTTCCATCTCTTAAGACACTAAATAAACCTTCTAAATGACCTTGCGGGTAAATACTTTTTACCACTGCAGTACGTTCGGAAAAACTAACATCTAGTTTTTTCTTATCAATTCTAGTAATGTCTGTTTTTTTATAACTGAAGGACCCCTTAAGTTCCGATGCGCCTCCAGAAAATAACATTGCGCCAATTCTCGCTGCATCATCAACTTTATCATCTCCACCTTCTCCAGTAGGGATAGGATCCAAAGATGGTTCAAAGAAATTATCTGTAATCATTTCTTTTATTTGGTTTATCGCTTGATCCATTCTAGCCTCCATTGCCGCAGTACTATCGTCTGAAACAAAAAGCTTATCCACTTGCATGTCTATCGTTCTGTTCTCTATAAGCTCGTCTACTACTGTACTTATACTAGTACTAAACACAGGTGTTTCTATGTTAAAAGACTCGTCCAGATGTTTTTGTACACGATCCCAATTCACACTTAACTTTACTTTATAGCCGTTTCTAAGAGCCATGTAATCTAGGCCATAAACAACACCTATCGGTGCCATATTTCCTTGTATAGATTCTTCAACTACAACTACACCCGCATCATCTAATTCTACTGAAAAAGAGGCTTGATTATCGCCGTAAAGTGCTGGTTTAGCATAATGCTGCATGTTTATTACGAATTGTGGCTTGTTAGAATCTGTTACAGCTTCTACAGCTGCATCGTCGCTTGCTTCAGGATTAGTTTGTTTGCCAAGCATCATTAACTTTACAAACCCATCTAATAAAGGAACAGGGGCTAAACGAGGTTCATCGTCTAAGTTTTCAAGAGCGCGAACGCTTGCTCGAATTTCTGAGAGTTTGTCTTCAGAGATTCCTAGGTTAACATCAAAATTCAAAAACCCACCAGAGCCAGCCTCTCCTCTGTATTTTATAAGCTGTATTTGAGGTATTTCCTCTCCTGTAGTTTCATCTTTCTTTACCGTTAAATGTGGATTTAATGGCATGAAATAATATTGTAAAATATCTTCATGATCTCTAAATATCGATATCCCATCGATAATATGAAATGGTGGTTCTAAATATAACATAGTGACTTAATTTGATGGTAGTTCTAGAAATAAGGTTAAATCATCTACCGTTTTTGAATCGGTTTCTTTACGTGTCCCATCTTTCAAAAAGAAAGTGGCTTGCCAGTTGTAATCTTTTTTAGACTTATCTTTTAATTTAATAAGCCATTTTCCTGGATCCATAGCGCCTTCTTTAAAAGTGAAATCTTTGCGTTCGCTTATATTATTTTCTGCATCGATGTATTCAAGTTGAACATGAGCTAGTTTTAATGTATTGGCAAAATCTAAGAGGTCTGCCATTACTGTAATGTCCATTAAATTTTCTACATTTTCTCCCACAATTATAGTAGAAGAATCGGTAGTGGTTTCTGGAATTTCTTCCTGGGTGCCATCTTTTCTAACTACATGCCCTTTATAAGTAATGGTATCTGCATTTTGGTCTATCATAGGAATAAACCAATCAAAAAAGGCATTGTCTTTTGAAAGCGCAATAGATTGTGTGATTTTGTAATCGTTAGTAGTATCTTCATAAGTGGCATCAATAAAAATGTTAGAAATGGTATTTTCTAAGTCACCGGAAGCTCTAAAACCTACTGTTTTACTTTGCGTAAACGGATCGTTAATAAACAAGCGGTTAGAACTCTCTTCTTTCCAGTCCGATTCAAACTCTTTTCCATCTGCCATTTTATAGTTCACCTTATAGCGATAAGGCTTTGAACGTTTTTCGAAGATGATGTGCTCGAATTTATGCTCAGACGATTCTGCGGTCATAATAAATTGGTCGGTAATTTTATCTACCCCCGGCGCGTCATATTCTAAAGTAATCTGTGCTTGTTTTACTTGTTCAAAATCAATATCACCAGGGGTAATATCAACGTACAATATCCCGGCATCATCAACATTAATGGTTAAAACTGACTCATCGGTTTTTATTTGTTTAGATTGAAAAACACGACTAGAACCTTTATAATTTACTTGATAGCTATACGTATATTTATAATCTTCATTCTCTACAAAGCTGGCAAATTGTGCTACATCTGCACCATTAATAAATTGAAATTCACCATCAATTTTACTATTGAGAACATCCATTGGTTTTCCTTTGTAAAATAATTTGGTTTCTATACTATGTATTGGTAATTCCTCAAAAGGTGCGTTTACTCTTACAGAAACATTAAGTTGTTTGAAAAACTTATCGTTTAAATCTATTTCTTGCGCATAATCTTTCCATTTAATTGGTTTTCCTTTTTTATCTTTTAATGTAGTAATATTGGGTAGGGGATCTTGAGGGTTAATATTAACTTCTATATAAGTTTCTCTTTTATAATCTAGGTCAAAGCTTGAACAACTAGTTCTTAGAACTTCCTTTTGAACCTTTTTAACTCCTTTTTTCTTGTACCATTTACGGGCATCTTCTGGATTTTCAATTGGCAATGCTTTAATCATTAAACGCTCAGCAGCATCGTCTAATGCGCCTCGCGCCCATGCTTCTACTTGATTTATTATTTTAGGATCTATTTGAGTGCTTCCTGGATCTACTTCTATACTTCTTGACTCCGATTTGCTCATTATTTCGGTAAGCGTTTCTTTGTAGTCGTCTTTAGAGCATACCGGTCTATTCATATTTATTTTTTGTACAAATGAGTAAAAAGCACTGGCATTGAAACTTGCTTTAACGGTTAAAGGAGGTAGCTTTGCATCATGATATAACTCATAGTATACTACAACTAGGCCCCCTTTTCCTTGAAGTGCTTGTTCAAAAAAAGTAGCGCCTTCTGGGGTGAATTCTACTGCAAAAGCAGCAACATTATTACCATATAAAGAAGGTTTTCCTGCCTCCCACACACGTTCTACAAGTGCCTTGTTGTCGTTCATAATAGCAATGCGAGTAGTCCCTTTTGTATACTTGATACTGCTTATTTTAACTGGTGGCGGCGGAGAAATTTTTCTTTTTTGGGCTTTTCTATTCACTTCTTCTTGTAGCTTTTTTTTAATCCTTGCCATCTTTTTATCAGGAATGACTAATTCTGTACTAAATACAGCATAACCACCACCTTTTTTTCCATCAGGACGGTCTATAGGCAATCTGTATTTTAGAAATTTGAAAATAGGTTTACCTTCTTCATCTACTCTAAAGCTAGGACGCTCAGGAACTGGATAAAAAACGTTGAATTTTTTGTCGTCACCATATACTGTGACATTTTCTATTACTCTTTGATTATTGATGTATAACATGATTACTAGTTTTTATTATGATTAATATGCGATTATTCTTATGTGGTCATTAGGGTCGTTTTTAAACCAAGTGCTTATATCGGTTGAGGTTATAAAGGCTTCTTGTTTTGGTAAAGACTCTTTTACGATAATTTCTATAATGGATTCATCGGGAGTCATCTCCATTGGATCTAAACCCATATGTATTTCAGAAACAGCTTTATCTATTAATTGAGATCTCACTTCGTTAACAAATTCTATAGGGGTATCTTCCAGAAAATTTTGAGTTATTGTTAATACTTCCTTCTGGATTTGATCTTCTATCCACTGGGCTACAGATGTTCTGGAACTCTCAGGATTTAAATCGTTATTAGATTGATGTATTGGTCCTTTTAAACTCATTTCTACAGGGTATTCAAAAGCTAAAGCGACATGATAGTTTACCACTAGTGTTTCTTTTTTTCCATGAAAAGCAGCAATAACTTCTTTTTGCAATGTTTCTGAAATGGCACAATTAAAAGCAGCATTAAATGGATAGTTTCCTGAGGATTTCGATGAAGCCAATAACTTGTCTTCATTTTCATTTTTAAGAACTAATTCAACTTTTAAAACTTCTAATGGCGCTAATATTAAATCTGTTGTCGATTTAATTAACTCATGTTCAACAAGCAATTCAGCAAGGGCATCAATTTGCTCTGTATCGACCTGCCATTTTGCGCTTGTCTGTAAAAACCAGTTAGTACCACCTCCCACAATAGAAATCATTGGATCTCCATTAGTATCTGTTTGTGATATAGGATGTGCAGGGAAGTAACAATAACTGTTTTCCTTTATTGGGTTTGGGTAATATATTACGTCTTCATATATTTTGTGTGTTTTCATAGTGATTGCGTTTGATGATTTAATTCTATTTTTTCTATAAAAGGAGATTGTATTTCAGACCATGATTCATCGTCTTGCCCATGAATTCTATATTTAAAACCGGCTTTAAAAATTGAAGGTGAAAACCAGCTCCACGTGCGTTCTTGTTTTTCTTTTGAAAAGGATATAGTGGTAATGTTTTTTGATTCAGATTCCAGATACTCGGGTAATAAATCAAGCGCTACTATTTCTGTAATGGGCGTTTCAAACTTTAGTTTTACTTCATGAGTGCCATACTCGCGAAACGATGTGATATCTATTTTTTGATTTAGTGCTAATGGTATGGTATTAGTGACTTGCTTTTCAGTATCAAGGTTTTTAGCGGTAATATGGTATTCAAATTGGTTTGTATTTTCTTTTGGTAGTGCTAATATGGTTTTGGGGTTGTTTTTGTCTAAAATAATAGGCTCTAAAAAAGGAATTTCTTGATCTACTTTCTTTACTTCTAAAAGGAGTTTAGCTTGTTCTTGTAAATTATTAGAGCAAATGAGGGATGAAAATTGAAAAGGAAATACATCATGAGGTATTATTAATTCTTCGCTTGAGGTTGTTTGTGATGTTCCTAGCACTTCTTTAGTGCCTTCATTATCTTCATAAATAACATATGGTGTTACAGTATACTCTGGGAACTCTTTAGGTGAAAATTGTAATGAGACGATTTTAGTTTCCTGTCCTTTATCGAAGGTTATTGTTGTGTCTATTGCTTGGTTTCTATGGGGGGAATTAGGTTGAGCGTTAAGTTTTATACCAATTTGTTTTATACCTCGTGGTGTGTTAAAGAAAGGATGAAATACTGCAACTCTCAAAAAACCATGTGGTAATGGCTGTATAATAGAAGTGGTGGATAGTGCCGCTATGCCTTTTTCTTTTACAACTTTACGAGCTTCTTTTAGGGTGTCTAATGAAAAATAAAAATGATGTTCTACAACTAGAGACTCGGTGAAATCCCAAGTAAATTCTCCAGTTAAAAATGCATCTTCATTTATTTGATACATCACCTCACTTGTTTCTGGTTTTGGAGGCAAGACTGAACAAAAACGATTAATATACCAATCTCTTATCGCCAATTTGAGTAAGTCTGAATTTGTACTTTCATTTTTAATAAGATTAACAGGAAGATGCTTTAGCGATTTATTGAAAAACGCTTGTAATTCACTTAGTGAAACAGTGTTGTTAGCACTAGTTTTTAATGCAAGTAGAGCACTTGATAAAATGGCAGGATCAAATGCTATTGCTGTATTTACTCTTGGAGCATAACCTTTAACACTATAGACACCATAAGCTTTAAACAACAATAATTCCTTTTCTAAAGCATCTTCCATCATTTTTAGATAAGGCATGCTAATGCGTTTTACTAACCTTAATTTAGATAGTGGCATTTGTGTTAGTAAAGAAGGAGTTTCTAGTTCTTTAGCAATTGCGTTTTCTTCATTACCAACGGTTTGTATTCCTAAATAACCTCCTGAAAAATCTGGAGTATGAACGTTAGTGTTAGACCATTTTTTTTGTATTTTTTCAATTATTGTATCCTTAACTACACCTGGAGAAAATTGTATTTCTAACAATCCATAAGGTTTTGGTTTACTAAAAGGAGTTATTCCTCTTATGGCTTCAAGACGTAAAACAGGTTTACCATTAGGTAGTGTATGTATTCTTAGGTTTTTGGGAATTACACATACTTTATCCTTTGACCCCATAACTACATGTGCAGTGTATGATGCGTTTTCTAAAGTTTGTGAAAAATCTAATAGTTCCATGTTTCTTGTTTATTGAGGTAATAGTTCAGTGGTTATTTCTAAAGATCCAGATCGTGCTGTCCAATCTCCAATTGTATTTTGCGAGTGGCTTCCATCTGTCTTTTTTATTAATGTGATTCTGTACCAATATTGCCCGCTATTGGCAGATCCTAATATGTAATCTTTTATAAGCATAGATAATTTTGCTTCTTTTTCTACATTTCCCGACGCCTCATTAGGGACATCGCTAGCATCAAAGATTAAGGTTTCCATTAAGGGGCCTTCTTCTTTATTTTTGAATTCTACTTTTAGCAATCGAATGTTAGACTCTAAAGAAATTCTATCAATAAAGAGGCTCACCTTGGTATTTGATTCATATTCAGCATTAATTGAAGTGTCAACTATAGCATCAAATAAACGTTCTTTATTCGGTTGGGATTTTAAACCTTCCCAAACAAAAAATGAATTAGCTTCTACATTTTTTAGCGTGTTATTGGCAGCTACAGCGTCAAAAGAAAAAGATTCATTATGTGCTAATGTTACGGGAAAGCTGGTGTTCTTAATGATTAATGGTACTTGTTTGTTTTCTGCTTCTAAAAAGCCATTAATCCCATCTATGGTTATACTACTTTCTAAAGGGTTAGTAACTACCATAGTATTTCCAACTTCCATTTGTTGGTGCACTAATGAAAAAGTGCCTAAAGTATTTTTTACACTGCCGTCTGCTTCATGCTGTTGCATGCCTTCCCAGGTAAGATTAAATATAACTTCTTCTTGTTTAAGAATCTCTGCGCTTGGAATAACCGTAAAAGAGGTGATCTCTCCTGGATTTAGTTTTAATGGAAGTTTTAGGTTAACTTTAGAGCCAGAGAATGTGTTTTCTCCATCTTGAATAGAAATTTTTACGCCTTGTGCAGAGATTATTTTTGAAGTGAAATTTTTAATCTCTAATTGAAAGTTAGAGCTCTTTAAGGATTCTATTACTAAACTATTTTTATCGATTTCTGTTAATCGCATAGCAACAGGAATAGGCGCAATTTGAATACCAGGTAGGTTAACTTCTACATGGCCAGTTAACAAATCTGAAACCGATGAGTCGTTAGTTAAAATGTCGAAAAGATGCTCAAAAGCGTTTAATGAAATAGGAGGGAGTTCGTCTTTAATGTTTTCTAAAGTGAGTAAACCATTTGCTCGAGATGTAAACCCAGTAGATTCTGGTAATGCCAGTTTGAAATCTAAAGTTTCATTAGTTAAAATTAATGGGTCAAATTGAATGGCTTCTTTTGTAGGTGTTCCGTTAAGGGCACTAAGTTGCTCAAGCGCATCAGTTAAACGCTCTATATTAGTGCGTGCCTCAATTTCGTAGGCAATTGTTGCTTTTAAGTTTTCTAATGCGTTTCCAGTAATTTTTACATTTAATTTTGGGGTAGATAGAGGTGCGCTGTTATTTGCGAGAGCGTAATTGTCGGGCAAGAAAAAGAATTTTTTTGGGTTTATTTCATCTTGAAGGTACGTGTGCTCACTGCCATCTTTTTCCCACTGTAAGCGGAAAGATTTATACCCTCCAATACTTGGGTTTTTATTTCCAGCTGCTCTGTAAATATAAGTGTGTCGAGATTCAGAAAAGTGAAAAGGCTCGGTTTGTAAAAATTTATTATTAACTATTGTATATAGTTTCTCTTTTTTCTTTAATGGCTGCGGAGCAATTGTTAAATTAACTTTGTTAGAAATGTATTTTTTCTTAGTCTTCCTATCCAAAAGGACGACGTAGCATGATTTAGGAATAGGTTTTCCAGCTTTTACTGCAAAAGAAAAACGACTTAAATTTGTGTTTTTTGAAAAAGCACAATAGCCATACAATCTTTTTCCTTTATCATTATAAATTTGTATCCAGGTTCTCGATGCTTTTTTATTTGCACCACAAGGCGGTAGTTCTGGAGAAGCTTTAAATAAACTGTTTGGAAAAGCACTCCAGTTTTGAATTGAAAGGTGAATGCGGTTAAATTTTACCCCTCTAACGACAGCACTTTCTTTTTTTGTAAAAACAAGCTGGGGTTTCTTGTTATTTGTAGGAATTGCTTTTGGTACTGCTACGGCAAGTGATCGCGTTAACTCTAAACGACAGAGATAATTACTATCAGATATGGCAGCATAAACTTGATTAAACTCATTAAAAGAGTCAATGTGCATTGCAATGTCTAATCCTTTTTCAGTTTTGGTAATTTCTGAAAAAGGAAGGCGCTTATCTATTTTTGTAACTGGTTCTTTAAATCGTAAAGCAATACTAGTTTTTGGAGATAAAGCTTTAGCTCCAGTAGTGCTTTCTAGCACTTTAGGAAGTGTTGCTTCTAAAGCTATTTTTAATGTGCCGCCTTCACCTTCTTTAGCTTCTGTTAGCGAAATTTTAAATTGATTCGAACCCGATATGCGATGTACCCCAATTTTATATTGAGGAATGAAGTACTTATTAGCCTTATCGGAATTAAGAGCATATAACAAAGCATCTGTTGCCTTATTCTTTTCAGTATAAGGCACCTTTAAAGCAGACTTAGCAGTACCTTTTTTTAAGGCATGTACAGCTAAATCCATAGTAGATATAACGGTTTTAGGAACCATATGCATGTGCAAAAAATCTAGCTTTGGAGCCATTGCGATTTTTGCTTTGTCAAATACTGCTGTTCGAAGTGGTTGTTTCATCTGTATTACAGGGTGTAGTGGTTAGCTATTTATGATTGTTTGTTTTATAATTTTGCGAGTTGTGAGACCATTTCTTCTCGTGTTTCACGATTAAAAACACCATTAATCGCAATATTTCCTACGGATGATTGAAACAGCTTTAGTGCAGCTTCTGTTTTTGGACCAAAATCTCCGTCGGATGTTCCAGGTTGGAATCCACACAATTTTAAAGCATTTTGTAGTTCGATAACTTCTCTTCCCTTAGAGCCTCGTTTTAATACTTTTGTACTTAATGTTTTTCTAACAATAGGTCTAAGCCGTCTAAAACCTAAAAGTTGATTTGCTGAGTAGGCGGTTAGGCTTACTTGGTCATTTTGATTCCCTCCAAGCGTGTAAATGCGACTCTGATCTTGTGAATAACCCGTAAAAAGACCAACATGGCCTTTGTATGAATTAGGACTTTCTCTCCAAAAAATAACAA
>CALDCO010000223.1 GCA_937937185.1 uncultured Flavobacteriaceae bacterium | reverse complement strand
TAAGTAAAAAAGAGTATTGAGTTATTGAAAATGAATAGTTGATTGACAAATAGAAAACAAAATAGTTTCTATGCGTGCATAATTAATAAAGATTAATCCTTATTCTCCTACATTTGAAATAAGTAAATTACACGACTTTATTTTAATTTTTATTGAAAATAAGGCTTATCAGATGTAATTAAATTAAGGAATATTAACTAACGATAAGATTTTCGCCTTCGCGGAAATAGAAAACAAATAATTTTCTATGTATAATTCAAAAATAGTAGGTTTGGGATATTATGTTCCCGAAAGCGTTGTTACCAATGATGAATTATCCACAATGATGGATACGAATGATGAATGGATTCAGGAGCGAACAGGCATAAAAGAAAGGCGCTGGGTAAAAGATTCTGGAGAAACTACCTCTACAATGGGTGTTAAAGCTGCTAAAGTTGCCATAGAACGTGCAGGTATTGATAAAGATGATATTGACTTTATAGTATTTGCTACTTTGAGCCCAGACCTATATTTCCCCGGTCCGGGAGTACAGGTTCAAGAGGCTTTAGCAATTAAAACAGTAGGCGCGATAGATATTAGAAATCAGTGTTCGGGTTTTGTCTATGGGATTGCTGTGGCCGATCAGTTTATAAAAACAGGAATGTATAAAAACATACTAGTTGTAGGGTCTGAATTGCATTCACATGGTTTAGATAAAACCACTCGAGGAAGAGGCGTTTCAGTAATTTTTGGAGATGGTGCAGGCGCGGCAGTTTTAACAAGAGAAGAAGACCGCTCTAAAGGAATATTATCCACTCATTTACATTCTCAAGGTGAACATGCTGAAGAATTAACATTAAAAGCTCCAGGAATGGGTAAGCGATGGGTAAATGATATTATAGCAGATAATGATCCAAATGATGAGAGTTATTACCCTTACATGAATGGTAAATTTGTATTTAAAAACGCAGTACTACGTTTTAGTGAGGTGATTATGGAAGGGTTAATGGCAAATAAATTAAAAGTAGAGGATATTGATATGCTCATTCCCCATCAAGCTAATTTGCGTATTTCTCAATTTATTCAGAAAAAATTTAAGCTACAAGATCGTCAGGTTTTTAATAACATTCAAAACTATGGAAATACAACTGCCGCCTCTATACCTATTGCTTTAACTGAAGCATGGGAGCTCGGGAAAATAAAAGAAGGCGATACCGTTGTTTTAGCAGCTTTTGGTAGTGGTTTTACCTGGGGAAGTGTCATTATTAAATGGTAATGCCATTTCTTTAAATTAGGGAGAAAAATAGAAAAACCGAAATAAAATATTTCGGTTTTCTTTTATAAACTGAACTTATTTTTTACGATTTTTATAGAAGACTAATTCAAATTAATTATCGTTTAGTTTAAGTTGTTTATTATATTAACGAATTTATTTCGTTTTTATTGTACTCATATAGTGATACTTACGTTTAAATAACATTATTTAGACCATTTTATATTTTTAAAGTAATTTAGGGAAAATCCAAGGCATTTCTGCCTTGGGTTTTCTTAATTTAATAGATCTACATTAACACTAACCATTAATTAAATATGTTTCTCTATTAAACTTTATATTGTCTAAAAACTAACTAACTCTCTTGTTATACTATAATAGACGTACATATATACGGTTAGTTACAAATTTTAATATTTTTTAACACAGTCGTGTTTCTGTAACATTTTTACTTTGAAACCAAATTATTAATGAGTCGCATTCACGAAAGCCAGTAATTTTCGATAGATTTTATTTCTTTTTAATGAAAAAAAGAAAAGACCACTGTGTTTAAAAGGACGCTATAAAACTTTAATACTCTCGTTTTTTTTGTATTATAATGTAAGGTTGTGTTACAATAGACCACTCTATAAAGAGGACAATCTAAATTTTCCTTGCTAATCAAAATAGTTAAATAACTTTTTTAAATGAGTAAAAAAACACTAGTAATTGGCGCTTCCTTAAAGCCAGAACGTTATTCTAATAAAGCAATACGCAGATTAACAAACAATAAACATGATGTAGTTGCCTTAGGATTAAGAGAAGGTCGCATAAAAAATGTGGTTATAGATACTAAAATAAAAGCATATGAAGATTTAGACACCATAACTTTATATCTTAACCCCAAACGACAAAAGGAATATTATGATGATATCGTTTCATTAAAACCTAAACGTGTTATTTTTAACCCAGGCACCGAAAACCCAGAATTATATGCCATTCTTGAAGAAAATAATATTAATTATGAAATAGCATGTACTTTGGTTTTATTAGCTACAAATCAATATTAACTAGTTTAGAAGTGCTCTTATTAAATGAACGTAATAAATCATTTATTAGCTAGGGCTTTTTGTTTTGTCGAAATGAATAACAGCCCTAAAAAAGTAAGTAACCCATTAATTATTAATAGCTCGTAACCAATAACATAGCCACCAATAGTCTCTTTAGGTATAGTGCCTAGGAAATAAGAAATGACAACAGAAGCTATGGCGACAACCCAAGAATACCTGTCTTGTATAACGCGTTTAGTGATAATTCCAAAAGCGAATAATCCAAGTAGTGGACCATAAGTGTAACCAGCGACTTTAAGTAGGTTATCTATAACACTACTATCTAGTATGTATTTAAATATCACGATAACAATTACTAAAACAACACTCATTAGAATATGAATTTTTTTTCTTAATCTTTTTTTTTGGCTTTCTGGACGCTTTTCAATTCCTAAAAAATCGACACAAAAAGAGGTCGTTAGTGAGGTTAAGGCCGAATCTGCACTACTGTAAGCTGCTGCTATTAATCCCAAAAGAAAAACAACCGCCAAGCCTATACTTAAACCGCCATTTAGCGCAATTTCGGGAAATAATAAATCTGTTTTTGCTTTGCCGTCTAAAAGCGGTATGGCAATGTTATATTTTTCGGCATAAATGTATAAAAGCGCACCCAACAAAAGAAAAATAAAATTAACACCAACCAATACAATACTAAAAGTAATCATGTTTTTTTGAGCATCTTTAAGTGTTCTACAGGTTAAGTTTTTTTGCATCATGTCTTGATCTAATCCCGTCATGCATATGGCAATGAATAGCCCACCTAAAAAAGATTTTATAAAGTGACCTTTATCTAAAAAGGAGTCTGTAAAAAAAACTTTATTATAATGGGTTAACTCGTTAGAAGCTAAAAATTCTGCAATACTCCAATCTAGTTTTTTAGTAATCAATACGATTGCTGCGACAACAGCAATGAGCATAAATAAAGTTTGTAAAGTGTCTGTCCATACAATGGTTTTTATTCCGCCTCTAAACGTATACAACCAAATAAGTAGAATAGACAAAATAACGGTTACAAAAAAGGGAATTCCTAAATTATTAAACACGAATTTTTGTAACACAATGGCCACTAAATAAAGCCGAAAAGACGCGCCTAATACACGGGATATAAAAAAGAAAAAGGCACCAGTTTTATAGCTCACTACACCAAAGCGGTCTTCAAGGTATTGGTAGATAGAGGTAACATTTAATTTATAATAAATAGGCATTAAAACATAAGCAATAACAAAATAACCAAACAAATAGCCAAAAACAACCTGCATATAGCCAAATTTTGCTCCTTCAACCCATCCAGGAACAGATATAAAGGTGACGCCAGAAAGAGAAGCACCTATCATTCCAAAGGCAACTAAATACCATGGAGAGCTTTTTTTACCGCTAAAAAAAGAAGCATTAGTATCGTCTTTTCCAGTGAAATAAGAAATTAACATTAGTACGCCAAAATAGGCAGCAATTAAAAGAAGTATTTGTGTAGCTGTCATGTGTATTTGTTTGTAGATAGCAAAATACAAATTATACCAAATGAATTTCTAAATGATTGTTTTAAATTTGAATTATTTGCATCGCAATCGTTTGTATGTCGTAAAAAAGAAACAGGTTGATCTATTACTTATAGGGGTATTAAGTATTCCTTTGAAAGAATATTAAACAAGTTTAAGAATATATATTAAATTCGCATTAATGGAATTTTCTTCAAAACTTTTAGAAAAAGCGGTAAACGAAGTCTCTCAGTTACCAGGAATAGGTAAAAGAACCGCTATGCGTTTAGTATTACATTTATTAAAACAACCTAAAGAACAAACCATAGCGCTTTCTGAGGCATTAAAAAATATGAGAGAAACGATTAAATTTTGCAAATCGTGTCATAATATTAGTGACTTAGAATGCTGTGAAATATGCAGCAATCCCAATCGAAAGGAGGACATTATTTGTGTTGTTGAAGATATAAGAGATGTCATGGCTATAGAGAATACGGCTTCCCATAAAGGGTTATACCATGTTTTAGGAGGAAAAATTTCTCCTATGGATGGTGTAGGTCCTCATGATTTAAACATTCCTACACTTGTTAAAAAAGTAAAAGAAGGCAAAGTAAAAGAATTAATATTCGCGTTAAGTTCAACAATGGAAGGCGATACCACAAATTTCTATATTTTTAAGCAAATTCAAGACTATAAAATACAAACCTCGACAATTGCCAGAGGCATTTCCGTTGGTGATGAATTAGAGTATGCCGATGAAATTACCTTAGGTCGAAGTATTATAAATAGAATTCCTTTTGAGTCTTCTCTAAAATTATAAGCGTTTTTGAAATTATCTGTTATCATATTAAACTATAAAGTGCCTTATTTTTTAGAATTGTGTTTACAGAGTGTTTTAGCAGCTATTGAAACTATTGAAGCTGAGATTATTGTAGTTGATAACCAATCTCAGGATTCTAGTGCTGAGATGGTACGTAAAAAATTTCCTGAAGTTAAATTAATAGAAAACGCTGAGAATTATGGGTTTTCTAAAGGGAATAATATAGGCGTTAAACAGGCAAAAGGCGATTATATTTGTATATTAAATCCCGACACGGTTGTTGCTGAAGATACTTTTGAAGTCCTTTTAAACTTTGCGAAAGAAAAAGAAAAATTAGGCATCATTGGTTGCCGGTTAATAGATGGGAAAGGCTATTATTTACCTGAGAGCAAACGGAATGTTCCAGTTCCTAAAATAGCCATCCAAAAAGCATTGGGGAATACTAAACGCTATTATGCCAATCACATAAAAGAATCATCAATTGGGAAGGCTTCTATATTTGTAGGGGCGTTTATGTTATTAAAAAAAGAAGTTTACCATAGCGTAAAAGGTTTTGATGAAGACTATTTTATGTATGGAGAGGACATTGATTTGTCTTATAAAATTGAAAAAAAAGGCTTTCAAAATTATTACATCGGGACAACCACTACAATACATTATAAAGGTGAAAGCTCACTTAAAGATGCGACCTATGCAAAACGATTTTATGGTGCCATGCAAATTTTCTACAAAAAACATTTTAGGCAAAACCTGCTTTTTGATACCCTAATGCTTGTAGGCATAAAAAGCGCTAAACTATTAAAAAGTAATGTTATCGAAGCGCAGGAATCAGCAACCCATTTTATTTTAGTTTCAAATAACCACTATCCCAATCTAAAACAAAAACTAAAAAACATTAGTGTTGTTAAAGACCTAACAGTATTGAAGTCGAATACAGAATATATTTTGGATGCTAATTATTTATCATTTAAAAAAATGATCGCTATAATTTCGACTTCAGAAAAAAATAAAGGCACAACATTTAAAATTCTTCCAAAAAACTCTAATTTTATACTTGGAAGTAATTCATCAAAAAATAAAGGAGAAGTGATAAGGTTTTAGAAATCATTTTTTTAAAGGATTTAACTAAAGATTAATAAATAATATCTAAGTAAATTGACTACTTTTTTGTTAATTTTGCAAAACGAAACATGTAAATCAACTTTAAATTATTAATATGGCAAAATACGAGCTTAAATTACCCAAAATGGGGGAGAGTGTTGCAGAAGCAACAATCACATCGTGGTTAAAAGAAGTTGGAGCACCTATCGAGGCTGATGAAGCAGTATTAGAAATAGCTACAGATAAGGTAGATAGTGAAGTGCCTAGTGAGGTTGATGGTGTTTTAACAGAAATACTGTTTAACGTAGATGATGTTGTGCAAGTAGGACAAACCATCGCAATAATAGAAGTTGAAGGAGAAGGACAAGGAGAGACAGCCATTGAAACGCCTAAAATAGAGACTGTTGAAACTCCAGCGGTTCAAGAAGTGGTCAAAACTATTGAAGTGGCTAAAGAAGCAGTAGGTTCTACTTCTAATAATGGCACACGTTTTTATTCGCCATTAGTTAAAAACATAGCCAAGCAAGAAAACATCGCTCGGGCAGAATTAGAGACTATTCCAGGAACTGGAAAAAATGGGCGTGTGACTAAAGCAGATATGCAATTGTATTTAAAAACAAGAGGATCGCAACAAGCTTTAACAACAGAAACTAGCCGTGTTTCTATTTCGCCGCCAAAAAAACAGGAGACTCCTGTGGTTTTAAATGGTGACGATGAGATTATAGAAATGACGAGAATGGGCAAGCTAATTGCGCATCACATGGTAGAGTCTGTTCAAACTAGTGCTCATGTACAAAGTTTTATAGAGGCCGATGTTACCAATATATGGAATTGGAGAAAGAAAGTAAAAGAGAAGTTCGCTGCTAGAGAAGGGGAAAACTTAACATTTACGCCACTATTCATGGAAGCCGTGGCAAAAGCATTACGAGATTTCCCGATGATGAATATTTCTTTACAAGGTGATAAAATTATAAAAAAGAAAAATATCAATTTGGGTATGGCTGCCGCTTTAGCTGATGGAAATTTAATTGTTCCTGTGATTAAAAATGCAGATCAGCTTAATTTAGTAGGCATGGCTAAGCAAGTTAATGATTTAGCCAAACGAGCCAGAGAAAACAAACTAAAACCAGACGATATACAAGGCGGAACTTACACCGTAACTAATGTTGGAACATTTGGAAGCATCATGGGAACACCAATTATTAATCAGCCTCAAGTAGGAATATTAGCCTTAGGGGCTATTCGTAAAGTTCCTGCAGTTATTGAGACGCCAGATGGCGATTTTATTGGGATTCGCTACAAAATGTTTTTATCGCATTCTTACGACCACCGTGTTGTAAATGGCGCATTAGGCGGGCAATTTGTAAAAGCTGTTAAAGATTATTTAGAGGCTTGGGATCTTAAAAGGGAGCTATAATTTTTATAAAAAGTACGTAAAAGATAGATTCATTTTAATGAAGCGATTTTTTATAGTAACCCTAGAAAAAGAGTTTAATTTTGTACTACAATTTAATCCTTAGAATGCTCTTTTTTTATTAAAAAAATTGTTTTTTAAATCTATTGTTTGATAAACTTTACCGTTTGTTGATCTATCACTAGAAAATAAATGCCTGCGTTAAGCGTGTTAGAAAAGATCGTTTTATCTTTAATTTCTACGCGATGTTGTTTTCCAGAAATATCGAATAATTGAATTTGAGCACCTGTAGGTGTTTTGTTTAGAAATAAGTTATTTAGAGTGGGGTTGGGATACACAAGAAAGCGATCATTTATTTTGTTTTCTTCTACATTTAGTACTGGTTCAATATAAGGATGAATAGGTTTTGTACTCACGATACAGTCATCAAAGTAAATCTCAGCAGTCCCAGGTATTGGGCCATTAATATGATCTGTGTAATTTCCTAGTCCCCAAACAACATTCCCCCCTTCTAACCTAGTCACTACATTATCGATTTCAAAAAGAAGTGCTCCATCTTGCCAAAACTTTATAGAACCATTAGGAACGTTTAGATCTGAAGCTTTGTAATACGTCTCAAAATGAATCCACTTACCTACAGGAAGGCTAGTTGGAGTGTTTTGCTGGGTATAGGCAATATTGTCTACAGAATTATATAGATATGGAATCATTTTTTCATTTGCATCGTCATGAAATACATTTATGGAATAAAGTGGTTGACTTATTCCATCGGCGTCATCAGATTTAAATTGAAAAATATTCCACCATCCACCATCACCTGGATCCCATGGCGGGTATTTATTAGAATTATACGTTGCGGGAAAGTATAAAAAAGTACTGTAATAAGACTCTATTGGAAAAAAACTACCGCCATCATCCCATGGTTTATCTGTCCATCGCATTAAACGAATGGCTTTTTTACCATTTTGAGCTTGCCAAGCATTAGAGATATGGCTTCTGGCAGAATAATTACCAGAATGTGAGAAATTATCACTCGCTAGACTTTCTACTTCCGGTTCTCCAGTATTAAAAATTCCACCACCAGGATATTGAAACGCTTCAAAGCTCCAATCGTTTAAATTGCCTTCCTCTACATCGGCAGACCAAACTATTGATTCTTGTACGTCTTGAGGTAAAGTTCCTATCCATTGAGCACTTACAGGCATTATAGAAAAAAACAATAGTATTAATATAATGGATCTTGAATACGAAAAGAACATAACTTACAAATTTTAATATTTAAAAGTAACAAAACTTCAGCAAATATCAAACTAACAGGTTTTTTTTCAATACCTTAAGAAACATTTTGCACAGAAAAATGTTCAAGCAAAAATGGTATTAGCAATACTTAATTGGTCTATTTTTGGTCTTAACCTCGCATAGCGCGTTAGAACATTGTATTGAGAATTGAAAGCATTAATAAAGAGATTATTTTTTAGTGATTTCAATTTCCTAATGCTTATTACGGGTTAAAATAATGGTAAACTTTTATACTTCGTCATATTAATCATTATTTTTGCCCAAATTCATGGTATTGAAATTATATAAATACATCATACTCTTGTTTTTAACCTGTACAGCATTCACTGTAACTGCGCAAAAGAAAACGATAGAAATTCGTCCTACGGGAGCGTTTGGAGAGGTAGATGAAGAAAAATATCCAGGGGCAAAAATTTTAACGCGAAGTGAAGCAGGGCAAGTCCATATTTTTCATGATGGTATAGACATGTGGTGCGACCAAGCCATTATTTACAGTAAGGAAGATTTTGTAGAAGCCTATGGCAATGTACTTATGAAACAAGGCGACACTATAAGTATGGTCTCGAAATATGCCGAATACAGTGGAAAAACCCAATTGGCTTACGCAAAAGGCGAAGTGGTTTTAACCGAGCCTAGCTCTGTTCTAAAAACCGACAAGTTATATTTCGATCGTGTGAAACAAGAATCCTACTATAATACTAGTGGCGAGGTGGTTCGCGATTCTTCTGGAACCATTACGAGTACTGTAGGGCGCTACTATATGACCACAAAAAAATACCGTTTTTTAAACAAAGTAGAGCTCATTAATCCTGAATACAAATTAAATACCAAACAACTCGATTTTTATTCTGAAAGCGGGCATGCCTACATGTATGGTCCGTCTACAATTGTAGACAGTACTAGTAAAATTTATTGCGAACGCGGGTTTTATAACACGAATGACGATACGGGGTATTTTATTAAAAACTCAAGGATAGATTATGAAAATCGCATTTTTGAAGGCGATAGTATGTATTTTAATCGCAATACGAGTTTTGCATCTGCCACCAACAATATAAAAGTTACCGATACCATAAACGACACCCTTATAAAAGGACATTATGCCGAAGTGTTTAGAGAAAAAGACTCGGTTTTTATTACCAAACGTGCTTTAGCCATTTCGGTTCAAGAAAAAGATTCCGTTTACATGCATGCCGATACGCTTATGGTTACTGGTAAAGAAGACCATCGCATTACGCGTGCCTATCGCCATGGGAAAATCTACAAATCGGACATGAGCGGAAAAGCAGACTCCATTCATGTAGACCATAAAAGCGGATTAACAAAATTCATTAACCGTTCTAACGTAGAAAAAAAAGAAGCCTTTTCGGTAAGTCGAAAACCCATTCTCTGGAATGAAGGCAATCAAATGACAGGAGATACGATTCATTTAAAATCGAACCCTGAAACCGAAAAAATTGACTCACTTATCGTTTTTAATAATGCCTTTTTAATTAGTAAAGACAGTTTAAGTAAAGAAGCTTACAATCAAATTTCTGGAAAACGACTTATTGGTCTGTTTAATGAAGAAAACCAATTAAAACAAGTCAATATTTATAAAAATTCGCAATCCATCACCTATGCCAGAAACGATCTTAATGAACTTATTGGTATAGACAAAGCAAAATCGGCGAATATAGAAATGTATTTTGAAAATGGCGAAATTCTAGAATACAGGCGCCTTATACAATCTGAAGGTGAAACCTTTCCCGAAGACGAGCTCCCCGTTAAAGAAAGAAAATTACGAGGTTTCGATTGGAGAGAAGACGAACGCCCTAAAAGTATTGAAGATTTATTTAGTGAAGACCCTCCTTTTGTTCCTGTAAAAATAAAAGGCCTCGCCCCTTTTGTGCCTGAAGAAGCGTTTTTTGATGAAGCTTTATTAAAACGAGTAGAAGAAGCCGATAACGCGTTTAAACCAAAAATAAGAGTGGGAAATGAAGAAGAAAAACCTTCTCGCGCTTCTAGACATATTCCTAAAGACACTTTAAAGGTTAAGCCTAAGTTATTAAAAAAGAAAACGCTTAAAAAACAACCCAAATTAGGAAAATCGCTTAGTGAAAAAGATGACAGATGATTTCTTTAAATACCAAGCGCAAACCACAGCTCATCCCTTAGCTTTAGAAATATCGCATGCCAAGGGCTCGTACATCTACGACAAAAGCGGTAAAGCGTATTTAGATTTTGTTGCTGGGGTCTCTGCTTGTACTTTAGGCCATGGCCACCCCAAGGTCATTTCAGCAGTAAAAGCACAAATCGATCGTTACGCGCATGTTATGGTGTACGGCGAGTACATTCAAAAACCGGCGGTAGCCCTCACTAAGCTTTTAGCAGAACACTTACCCCAACCACTTGAAAAAACGTATTTGGTTAATTCGGGAACCGAGGCTATTGAAGGTGCTCTAAAACTCGCGCGGCGTGTTACTGGCCGTAGTCAAATTATTGCAGCGCATAATGCCTATCATGGGAATACTATGGGCGCCTTAAGCTTAATGGATTTTGAAGCGCGCAAAAGTGTTTTTAGACCGCTTTTACCAGATATTAGTCATATTACTTTTAATTACGAACCCCATTTAAAACATATTACTCATAAAACAGCGGGCGTTATTTTAGAAACCATTCAAGGCGGTGCAGGTTTTATAGTCCCGAAAAACGATTATTTACAAAAAATACGACAACGTTGTGATGAAACTGGAGCCCTACTCATTTTAGACGAAATACAACCTGGTATTGGCCGTACAGGAACACTCTTTGGTTTTGAGAATTACCATGTCGTTCCAGATATTTTAGTAACAGGTAAAGGCTTAGGTGGCGGCTTTCCAATTGGCGCATTTACCGCTTCAAGAGCGCATATGGACTTACTCCAAAATCACCCCAAATTAGGACATATTACTACTTTTGGCGGGCATCCTGTAATCGCGGCAGCGGCACTTGCAACGCTACAAGAAGTATTGGAAAGTGACTTAATGGCACAAGCGCTGGAAAAAGAAAAACTTGTAAGGAAACACCTAAAACACCCACTAATTAAAGAAATTAGAGGAAAAGGATTAATGCTCGCTATTATACTAAACAACTCAGAAACAGTTAATAAGTTAATAGAAAATGTGCAAAAAGATGGGCTTATTTTATTCTGGTTACTTTTCGAACCAAAAGCCATAAGAATAACCCCGCCGCTTACAATTAGTAATGAGGAAATTATTAAAGGTTGTGGCATTATTATTGCCTATTTAAACAAAATTTAGTATATTAGAATTGTGTAAAACCTAAATCTATTATTGATTATAGTAAATGGTCTTCCGTATCAATGATGTTGATTACTTTGTTAAAAACATTTGATTAACACAACATCAAAAACCTAATAGGAAGCTTACATTTATTACTAAACTAATCGTATTTGTGCCTATGGAATTTAGTCGAGAAGAGAGTAACAAATTGCCCTTAACCAAATTTGAATCGATGCTAAAAACAAACCGCGTTTTGTTTTTTGATTCAGCTGAATTTGAAAGTATTATTCATCATTATCTAAACCAAGGCAAAGTGGCTCTTGCCAAAAAAGCAATAAAACTTGGATTAGACCAACACCCAACCTCAACCAATTTAAGACTCTTTAAAGTAGAAATTTTTGTTTTTGAAAATAAACTGGATAAAGCCAATCTGCTTCTAGAAGAATTACATACGCTCGAGCCTAATAATGAGGAGGTTTACATTCAAAAGGCGAATATCTTATCTAAAGAAGACGAACATGAGCAAGCCATTATCGTTCTAAAAAAAGCCTTAACGCTTACCGAAGACAAATCAGACTTGTATTCGCTTATAGGTATGGAATATCTTTTTTTAGATCAATTTGGAGAAGCAAAAAAGCACTTCATAAAATGCCTTGAAGAAGAACCTAATGACTATTCTGCGCTTTATAATATTGTCTATTGTTTTGATTTTTTAGATGAGCATGAAGAGGCAATAGACTATTTAAACAGTTACCTAGATAATAATCCCTACTCTGAAGTAGCTTGGCAACAGCTAGGAAAACAATACTACACCTTAAAATTATACGAAAAAGCATTAAATGCTTTCGATTTTGCAATTATTTCAGACGATACTTTCGTAGGGGCTTATTTAGAAAAAGGGAAAGTCCTTGAAAAGTTAAAGCGTTATGAAGAAGCCATAGAAAACTATAGCATTACCCTATCGTTAGACGACCCGACTTCATTTGCCCTATTGAGAATCGGTTCATGTTACGAAAAACTGGAGCAAAACGATTTAGCCGTACAATACTTTTACAAAACAGTACACGAAGATCCATTATTAGACAAAGGATGGATTGCAATTACTAAATTTTACTGTAGAAAAAAAGATTACCAAAAAGCGCTTTACTATATTAATAAAGCCATAAATATAGATACCGAAAACGTGATATATTGGAAGCTTTATGCGCAAATAAATCACCGTCTTAATTTCCTTGAAGAAGCAGAACGTGGCCACAAGCGGTCGTTAGAACTTGGGAATTACGAATTAGAAACCTGGTTAGTACGTGGCGATTTATTAACTGAATTAGGTGAGCCAGAAGCGGCTACTTACAACTTAATACAAGCTGCAGAGTTTTATCCTGAAAATGCTGAAATCGAGTTTCGTTTAGCAGGCCTCTATTTTCAGCTTTTAGAAACCGAAAAAGCGGCGTATCATCTTAAAAACGCTATGCGTTTTGATGAAGAACATCTTATGATTGTTGAAGAACTCTTCCCTGAAGTGTATAAATCGGCCGTATTTAAAAAAATGTTGGGTAAGTAAATCTTATCCTCAAAACCATCCTCTTATTTGAGGCTGTCTGGAAAGTATTTTTAATCGTCCTTCTGTCCCGAAGTTTTTGGGATATTTCAGAATCTCATAATGTGACGTGTTAGTCTTATGTGAGAACCTGAATCAAGTTCAGGTTTACGAAATGTACCTTTTTAGACAGCCTCTTTTAATTATAGTGTCTAAATAGTTTTTTTAATTACTTTACTTCTTCGAAATCAACGTCTTCAACATTATCACCTTCTGCCTTTGCATCATCTCCTGCTGCTGCATTAGTATCGCCAGCTTGACCTTGAGCGGCTTCAGCTTGAGCTTTATACATTTCTTCGCTAGCGACTTTCCAGGCTTCATTAATTTTATCTAAAGCGGGTTCTATAACAGCTAGGTCTTTAGTTTCGTAGGCTTTCTTTAATTCTTC
>CALDCO010000222.1 GCA_937937185.1 uncultured Flavobacteriaceae bacterium | reverse complement strand
AGGTAGTGCTGCAAAAAACTTCGATGCTTTAATCGAGTTATTACCAGAACATTTTGAGAACATGATGTTTTGTAGTGACGATAAACATCCAGACGATTTAATGATTAGTCATATTAATGAATTATGTGCCAGAGCTGTAGCAATGGATATCGACGTTTTTAAAGTTTTGCAAGTCGCCTGTATAAATCCAGTTAAACATTATAATTTAGATGTTGGTTTACTTAAAAAAGGAGATGCTGCCGATTTTATTGTGGTTGAAGATTTAAAAAACTTTAAAACGCTTAAAACCTATATTAATGGCGAGTTAGTATTTGATAAAGGCGAATCCTTAATCAAGAAAGTAGCTTTTAAAAACCTGAATAACTTTAATACCGGTTTTAAAACCGTCAACGATTTTAATATTACTTCTAATTCAGATAAAATAAGAGTAATAGAAGCTATAGATGGAGAACTAGTAACTAACGAACTTATAGAAGAAGTATTAATTATAGATAATAATCTAGTTTCTAATATTGAAAAAGATGTTCTTAAAATGACGGTAGTGAACCGTTATAAAGATACTAAACCAGCCATAGCATTCATTAAAAATATTGGCCTAAATCACGGTGCAATAGCCAGCTCTGTTGGACACGATTCTCATAATATTATTGCTGTTGGGGTTAACGATGAAATGATTTGCAAAGCTGTAAATCTTATTATAGAAAAAAAAGGCGGAATTTGTGCAGTAAGCCCGTCCGAAGAAAAAATAATACCGCTTCCAGTTGCTGGCATTATGAGCGATTTAGATGGTGAAACTATTGCCAATCAGTATTCAGAATTAGACCAAATGGCAAAACAATTAGGAAGTACTTTAAAAGCGCCGTTTATGAGCTTATCGTTTATGGGACTATTGGTAATACCTTCTCTTAAATTAAGTGATAAAGGTCTGTTTGATGGAGTGCGTTTTGAGTTTACAAGTTTGGAGGTAGAAACTGAGTTCGAAATTTAATTTTATGCAGATTATCGATTATTTTGTGTTTTTGTCGATTACTGAATATGTTTTTTTATATTGTAGTTCCAAATCTAAAGCTGTTAATCATGAAAAAAAATCTACTTTTATTTATTTATTGCTGCCTTTTTATAAGTACTTCTCAAAGCCAAATTAGTTTTCAAGAGAAAATAGTAATTGATAATTCTATAGACTTAACTTACGTTTCAAGTATACATTATGGCGACATAGATGGAGATGGTGACATCGATGTAGTTTCTAATGATAATGAAGATGGTGTAGTTAAGGTTGTGTTGTACGAGAACAATGGAGATGGAAGCTTTAAAGCCCAAAAGACAATATTGAATTGGTTTTTGAGACAAATTATTTTGTCAGATTTAGATTCAGACTCAGACCTAGATATAGTTTCTATAACCCCAAGCGGTATTGGTTGGTTTGAAAATTTAGATGGTCGAGGTAATTTTGGGGTAGAGAATATGATAAACACAGTTATCCATCCAGCTAGTTTAGATGTATATGATATAGATAGTGATGGAGATTTGGATGTGATTTCTACATCTGTTTCTCATGATCAAATTGTATGGCATGAAAATATAGATGGAAAAGGCTCATTCGGATCAGAAATCATTATAAGCGATAGTTTAGATGCGCCAGCTAATATTATTTCAATGGATATAGATGGTGATGGCGATACAGATATACTATCAACCTCTAAATCATTTATTTCTGAAAATAAGATTGTATGGTACGAAAATATGGATGGATTAGGTAATTACAGTTCTGAAAATGTTATTTCTATTGATTCAGTGATCTTTAGTTCTGTATTCGCTAGTGATATTGATGGTGATAATGATTTAGATATAATTTTTTCTTCTGTAAGGGACGATGTTTTGGGATGGCATGAGAATTTGGACGGATCAGGCACTTTTTCATCTATGAAAATTATTTCTAGTAATGCTAAAAACATAGATTATATTTATACTGAGGATATTGATAGTGACGGTGATAATGATATTGTAACCTCTTCATCTCTTTCGTACTGTGGAAACGAATTATTGTGGCATGAAAATACGGGAAATGGTGTTTTTAACACTAAGCATGTAGTTTTAGACAATTTTAAAAATTCTGGAGGAATACGTGCATATTCTGTTGATATTGATGGTGATGGACATAAAGATATTTTCAGCTCAGCGTTTGACAGATTAATTTGGTTTCGTAATAATGGTTCAGGAAACTTTAGTGATCCAAATACAATAGGAGGTGGCTCAGTTGAAAGTATATTTTTTGTAAAATCCGCAGACATAGATGGAGATGGCGATTTAGATATTTTTGGAAATTCGTCAAATAGATTTTCATGGTTTGAAAATTTAGATGGTTTAGGACAGTATGGATTTCAAAAAATTATAGATGATTGCGAAAGTTCAAGTAAGGGTGATTATGCAGATTTTGATAATGATGGAGATTTGGACTTAGTGCAAGGATCTTTTTCCAGCATTTATTTGTACGAAAATACAAGTGGGAGAGGCGATTTTTCTAAAATATTATTTCCTCCATTATATAATACGTTTAATAGAGTTCATAAGATTATTACTGAGGATGTAGATAAAGACGGGAAAGAGGATATTATTATTATAGATCGTAAATACGAAATATCATGGTGTAAGAATTTAGGGAACTTTAAATTTGGTAGTCCCAAAGCTATTAAAATTAATTATGGAGGAGGAATAGTTGTTGTTATAGCTAATATTAAATATGTAGATATAGATGGCGATGGAGATAAAGACATAATAGCTTCAGATAATAACATAGATGGGATTTTAATTTGCGAGAATACAGATGGATTTGGAAATTTTATTTATAGAAAATTTTATCGCGTTGGTAATGGCTTAGGATCTTTCGATGTTAATGATTTAGATGGCGATGGGGATGTGGATATAGTAGTTTCTTTGTCAAACTATTTTGTAAAAAAGCACTTTTGGCTAGAAAATGATGGTAATGGTATTTTTGATATGGAACAATTAATATATGATGGTCCCAGTCCATTCAATGAAAATGGTAATTCTTCGATATTATTGGACGATCTTGATGGTGATGATGATATAGATGTAATTGCCTCTGATAATGGAGAGATGATATGGTATGAAAATTTAGATGGCAATGGCAATTTCGGTAATTCTCAAATTCTTATTACAAATTTTAACGGAAATACTATTTTTACGTCAGATATAAATGGAGATAACAAGTTAGATATAATCTCTAGAAACTTTAACCAGAATAAAATTCTTTGGTACAAAAATTTTGGTGTTCTACAAAATAAAATAGGTGGACTTGTTACGATTAATTTTAATGACAATGGCTGTACCCTACCTACTCCAAATATAATAATTAGCTCCGAGAGTTTATATGACTCATTTTCTGGATTTACATCGGGTGATGGGCATTATGAATTATATACTAATGAAGGAAGTTTTACAACGTCTGTTAAAAATGCTCCACCATATTATGCTATACTGCCCGCTAATCATTCTTCGGATTTTGTAGGTATTGGTAATTCTGACATAGCAAATTTTTGTTTAGAACCTATAGGCACTATAAATGATTTAAATATTAGTATTTATCCTTCAATAAACGATCCACGACCAGGATTTGATACTGCCTACCAAATTGTATATAAAAATATTGGAACAACACAATTATCTGGTGATGTCACTTTTGAATATGATAACGCTAAACTAAATTTCTTAAACGCAAGTGAGACAGTAAACTCTCAAACAGGAAATACATTAACCTTTAATTTTACAGATTTAAACCCGTTTGAAACTAGAACAATCGAATTAGAATTTAACGTATTTCCACCACCAACAACAAACATTGATGATATTTTAGTTTCAACAGTAACTGTAAACCCAATTGCAGGAGATGAAACACCAGAGGATAATGTTTTTGTACTATACCAAATAGTAATAGGTTCTTACGATCCTAATGATATTAGAGTTCTAGAAGGTGAGCAAATTTTAATAGAAGAAAAAGAAGAGTATTTACATTATATCATTCGTTTTCAAAATACAGGAACTGCTAGTGCTATAAATATAAATGTAGAAAATGTTCTAGACGATAAACTAGATTGGACTACCATGCAATTGGAAACTTTAAGTCATGAAGGTAGAGTAGAAATTACAAATGGAAATATGGTGAATTTTATATTCGATAATATTAATTTAGCCGATAGTACATCTAACGAACCAGAATCTCATGGCTATATTGCCTATAAAATAAAACCTAAAAATAGTGCTACTGTTGGAGATATTTTTACTAGTAAAGCAGATATCTATTTCGATTTTAACCCACCTATAATTACCAATACAGTGAGTACAGAAATAGTGGAGCTTTTGTCTGTTAATGATATTAATAAAACAAATTTTTCGATTTATCCAAACCCAGCTAATAGTAGTATTACCGTAAATGGTGCTAGTAATTTTGAATCTCTAACTATTAGAGATATTAATGGAAGACTATTAAGTAAGATTAACTTAGAGATTTCCAAATCTAATCATAAATTGGACATTAGTTACTTATCACAAGGCTTATACTTTTTAGAAATAATATCTGGTAAACAAAAAGAAATTAAAAAGTTTGTAAAAAAATAATGTGTGCATGTTTTAATTAATGTCATGCTGAACTTGTTTCAATGTCTCATGCCCATAGAAAACAAATCATTACATGTATGACCCTGAAACGAGTTCAGGGTGACTAAGGAATTACGACATATGAAGAATAATTATAAAAACAACTTTTTTTTAGAGAAATAAATATTAAGAACCTCCATATTATGAAGGTTTTATCTTTAAATTCGTTTGGTAATTATTCTGAGATGCCAATAATAAATTCGACATACAATCCGCCATATTTATTTAAAAACGGGCATTTCTCTACAATTTATTCGGGCAGATTTCGCAAAGTTGGGGGTGTTTCTCAGAAAAGAGAACGCATGACTTTAAGTGATGGTGATTTTATAGACCTGGATTTTAGTTTT
>CALDCO010000221.1 GCA_937937185.1 uncultured Flavobacteriaceae bacterium | reverse complement strand
CCAGCATTAGCAGCAATGGAATAATTTCCATCGAAATCTGTTTGTGCTCCAGTATTCGTTCCACTAACGACTACATTAACGCCAGGTAAAGGGAGATTGTTTTCATCAACAATCGTTCCTGTAATTAATTTTTCTTGTGCAAAAGAAAATTGCACAAGAAACGCTAGAAATAGCGTTAAAATTCCACTAAACTTTGTTTTCATACTTAATTTTATTTGAATTAGTCTAGTTCAAAAATCACAATAAAAAGTTAATAAAGCAACTTTTTTATCACAATATTTGTGATTTAAGGCTTTTTTTTCAGGATAGGAAATAAGATATTATGAAAAAGCTCATCATGTTTTGTAAGTTTCATAATAATAAATGCGCACTAAAAGTTATTTTGTTGCAGAAATACAAGGCTATTAGTTAATTTTTTATCTAATTTTTAATAATTCTTTTTACTAAACTATTTTCTTCATTAAAGATTTTTACAAAGTACACTCCAGAACTTAAATTATTTAATTGGATATCATTTTGACTTTCATTAGCTAAAACAACTTCACCTAAAACATTAATTACTTCAATTCTTGATATGGCTTTATTTGATTTTATGTGTAATTCATTTCTAGTAGGGTTGGGGTATATTTTAAAATTATTGAATTCGGTTTCACTAACAGCTAAAAGATCGCATACATCGGTATTAGGATTTAATTCTATTGGGTCTCCGGGGGTGATATCTTTTCCGATAAATGCAGGATAATTTTTAGCATATTTTATAGCTCTAAACGTTATGTTCACTATATTAGTTGCAAGTTCTCCTTGAGTTGCAATATCTCCATTATTATTGTTAACAGGCGATATGTATTCCCACACAATATTCTCTTGGTTATCTATTTCAAAGATATCTCCATTAAAACCTGAACAGATTAGAGTGTTCCCATTAGGTAATCTTTGAGCACTACTCACTATTCTGGAGAAAAATTCACTTTGGTTAGAGTAAATGTAATCAGGTTGAGAAGGTTTGTAGCTCGTCCCCGCAGTGTATTCATAATTACCAGGGCTAGATTCTGGGAGGTCTAATACAAAGACCTCAGAAAATTGCGGAATTCTGGTATCCCCATTATTAAATAAAATTAGTTTTCCTCCATCATCAAAAGTTGAAGGTATCCAATGCGGAAAGTGCTGCCCATAAAGTTGCCTATCTGTTTCCGTTCCTTGTCTGTAGGACTGTGGGTTGCCCCATCGGTACAAAAAATCTCCCCCACGACCGTAAACACCTCCAGTATTTGTTGCTGCTTCTGCTGTTGTCGTAGAGTGATCGATGATAAAAATTTCGCTAATGGCTCTTGCACTTAATATGATTTGATCTAATTCATGGTTGTATTGTAAGGAGTTCATATGTAGCCAGTTGGAATGACCATCACTACCATTTGTAAAATTAATATCCAGTAATTGAGGATTATTTGACACCACACCAAAATTATCTTTTGTATTATCATAATCCTGGATTAAGTGGTCTTTAACATTCCATTCCCAAACAATATTACCATTATTATTTCCTATGGGTTCAACTTCAACGATCTGCTCATTGAATAGTCGGTTGTTAAGTAGTAAATTAGGGTTTCTCCCAGCTTGGATGGCTTCAGAGGCTGTCATTACTTCTGCTGCTAAAATAAGTACATTACCATTTGGCATTGGAAATACATCATGATGTTGTCTATGAAGTGGTGTATCATAAAGGTAGCTCCATAATAAATGACCATCCCAATCATACAATTCAACAATTCCGCCTTGACCTCCAAAAGTAATATCTGTAGATGTAGTTCTTCCTGCTCTTAATAAATTACCATTTTCAAGAAGATAAACCGCATTCCCTGGAGGGAAAGCGCTAGACCATTGATTAATTACTCTTCCGCAATTATCTATAAGATAACTTTCAGTATGTAACGTGATTAATGTATAACCTTCAAGAGCATCTTCTGTTAAAGAAATTGTTCCCACCGTATTTTGCGGTTTTACTGTAAAAGAATTTAAAATAAATATTAGTACTAGTATTAATTTGTATTTCATTTTCTATGAAGTTTAATAGTAAATTAAAAAGTTATTTTTTGAGTTCAAACAGTTGTGTTTTACCATTATTAGCTGTAAAAAGTATAGAAAGAGTATTCAATTTTTTATGATTTAAAATTTTTAAATCTTTAATATCTCCATCTAAATACAAACCAGTTTCTTCAGGTTTTTGTATAATGTAATTCTCTTTTTTATCAGATTGTAAAACTAGAGCGAACGGATTGTCTAATCTTGGGGTTTCTACTTCTGTATTGTAGAGGTTTCCTGCAATAATAATATCATCAAATCCATCACTATTAAAATCGTAACTATCTATACCATAAATAGGTAGTGTTTGTGCTAATTTAGGTAATTTTACAGTTTTAAAACGAATTCCTCCTTCATTAATTAACAATACAGACTCAAAAAAATTGGCTTCTCTCTTAAAGGTGTTCATTATTTCTTTGCCATAAATATCAATTAAACTAGAATTTGCAAATTCATTGTAGGTTGGTATTTTTTCTGAAATAAAGGGCATTTGTAGAGAAGAGCATTCTTTGCCTCTCACGGGTACAGGTTTATTGTTGTATAGTTGACTTAGTATCACATCATGTGTTCCATTGTAGTCTACATCATCGGCATAGATACTAAGCGGTTTTTCATGAGAAGCTTTAAACTTCATATTAGTGCCTATATTTCCTACAACATAATCTTTAAGGCCATCATTATTTACATCGGTTTCATGTACAGAGAGCCACCAGCCTTTTTGGTCTTCTAAATTACTTTTTGAGGATACGTTTTCAAAAACACCTTTGTTATTAAGAAATAAACCAATTGCTGTCCATTCTCCTACTGCAATAAAATCGTCCCAACCATCATTATTAAAATCGGTAGTAATAACCTTATTTATCATGCCAAAATGCTCAAAATCTGGCGCAATATGTTTTGTAACGTTAGTGAGTTTTCCGTTATCATTTCTATAGATAATAGACGGCTCGTTTTGTGGGTATTTTTGGGGTCGAATACGATTACCTATAATAATGTCGAAATCACCATCTTTATCATAATCAATTTTTGCTATGCTTTTTCCATTTAATAAATTATAAGACAATTGGTTGTATTCTTTTTTCGATAATATACCATTACCATTGTTTATATAAATTTGATCCTTTAAGTGAGACGATTTTTCTTGAAACTCATTTCCGCCTCGAATAACGTACAAATCATTATCCTTGTCATTATCTATATCGATAAAAAGAGCCTGCATGTCTTCGTAATGGGCATCTTTTTCAAATAGAGAAACATTAGATTTTTTATAACCCTTATCGGTTTGAATAAATAGGGTAGAGGCTTGGCCAGATGCACCACCTATAAATACATCGTCCCTAAGGTCTCCATTAACATCTCCTTTACTAATGATAGGGCCAAGAGTAGATTGTTTATAGGGTAAAAGAATTTCTTTTTCAAAGTCGTTGTAATCATTTTCTTTATGGGTGTAGTTAATTATAGAATTAACTTCATTAAACCATTTTTCTTCTGAAGAAACAGAATTTTCTACCTGAGCTTCTTTTTCATAGAGCGTAAGTGTAGAATTACTTTTTATATGGTGTAATTCTTGCTGTTTTCCGCTTTGCCATGTAATTTTTAAAGTATCTATGAGTTTAGATTCACCTAAGCCAAAATGTATTGTTTTATCTACTGATGACAAATAGCCTCTAACCCGTTTGGATTCTTTGGTTCTAGTTTTCCCGCTCACTGTTATTTTTACTTTAGCAAAATCTTCACTAAGCGTTCCTTTTGTAATGACTTTTAAATAATTGTTAAGGGTATTTTCGTTTGCCTTATTTTCAAAAAGGAAAGCCTCATCATCCATATTATTAACAACAAGGTCAAGATCGCCATCATTGTCTAAATCGGAATATGCAGCACCATTTGAAAACGAAGGTTCATTGAGGTCTGAAAGGTCTGTAATGTTTTTAAATTCTAAATTTCCAGAATTCTCATACAATACGTTCGGAAGCTTTTCAGAAGGTAAACTAGTGTATAGTTTCTCCTTAATAGTTAAAGGCACTTTACCACTGTAAGCTCTTTTCATTTTGGCAATTGTGTTTTGGGCATCATTATCTAAAGCATATCTTCGATACCCATTGGTAATGTATAGGTCTTCATGCGAATTATTATTGGTATCGAATATTAATGCAGACCAACTCCAATCTGTTTTGGCCATATTAGTAGATTGAATGATGTTATGAAATTTATTATTACCAAGGTTTAATTGTAAAGAATTATACATGTATTGGTATTGAAAATCTAATGTATTAACTAACAAATCAAATTTTGAAACATTCATAGACGCCATTAAAGTTTTAGATCTTACATGATCACTTGAAGCCATGTCTAAAACAAAAACATCGTTCAAATTATCGTTATTAATGTCTTCAATATCCATACCCATTCCATAGAACGAAATTTGTTGAGTAGATTCTTTAATTTTATTATCAAATCCCCCTTTTTTGTTATTTATGTACATGGCATCTGGAAGATAATAGTCATTAGCAATATAAATATCTAGCCAATTGTCGTTATTAATATCGCTAACACACAAGCCCAATCCAAAAGTAGGTTTTAAAAGGCCTGCCTGTTCTGTAATGTCTTTAAATTTACCATTTTCGTTTTCATAAAAATGGCTTGAGTTTTCTATCAAGAGTTGTTTGTTTTTTAATTTGTTATGAAAAATTATGGGATGAGTTCCGTAAAGTTCATTTTCATTCATAACAATACAATCTAAGTCTCCATCTTTGTCATAGTCGAAAAAAGCAGATTGCGTACTAATACCATGATCATCTAAGCCATATTTAGCAGCTTCTTCTTTAAAGGTTAAATTTTTCTGATTGATATATAATAAATTCTTACGCTTATTTTTTTCATAAGGGCCGCCTTGAGAGACATAAATATCCATCCATCCATCGTTATTAATATCTACAAAAGTAACCCCGTTAGACCAATATTTGTGATCATTTATATTTGCAGTTTTAGAAAAATCCTCAAAAACCAAATCCCCTTTATTGATGTACAATTTGTTTTCAACCTGATTTCCGCAGAAGAAAATATCTTTAAGTCCATCATTATTAAAATCTTCTATTCCTACACCAGCGCCATTATAAAAATAGTCGTAATCAAATAAATTAAATTTTGTGGCAATATTGTGTGCCAACTTATTATTAAAATGAATACCACTCTTGGAAGAAAGTATTTTTTTGAATCCAGATTTAATAATAGTATTTTTTTTAGATTGTATCTCATTTGCTTGATTATCAGAGTTGTTTTTACACGAAGTAATAATAAGAAAAGTATAGAATATGCTTAGTAGTTGCTTCACAAGATGGAAATAATTAATAGCAAAAATAAAAAAAAGAGCTCTATTAAAGAGCTCTTTTTAGTTAATATATATAATGTATTATCTACATAATAAAATAGGTAATAGACCAGCAGCTGGCGATGGGCCAAAACTGCCTAAATCTTCTCCGTTGGGACCAGTGACTTGGAAGGTGACTTCTCCTGGGAAAGGATCTCCTGTATAGTTCCACGATAACGATTGGGATCCAACAGGTACATTTAATGTAAAACTACCAGATGATCCTGATTCTAGCTTAATATCAGTTTCTACACCATCAAGGGTAGCAACAATGCCTCTATCGCTTTGCCAACCATCACCATAAGAATCTTGCATATCAACAACGTAATCTCCAGGTGCTGGTGAGCAACCAATTAACGAGTTGTATTGAAATGGTGAATTGAAAAACCCACCAGTAATTGAGCCACCAGCATTGGTATTATCAAACTGTCTACCATCGGTTAATATCAATTCTAAATCAAAAACAAACAAATCTCCAGGTTCATAATCTGTAGGGGATAAACCCATAGCGGCAACAGCTTCAGCAAAAGTAACAGCGATAGTGCCTCTTGGTAAACCCAGTGGTCCAGTAGTAAATGCAGAAGCAGGAATTGTTTTTACAAATTCTTTCACCGCCACTGTAGTTCCATTATCTGGCGTTAAATCTTGAATAGATGCCAATACATTAACTTGTTGAAACAAACCACCATCTTCTCTGTCTTGTTCTTCAACTATCACAGAAAATTCAGATGTTGGTTCACTCGCATTCAAAGTAGCATTAACAACTTCAATCGTTCTTAATACTGCTCCAGATTCAATATCTAATATTTGATCAACAGTTTTATCCTCATCACTACAGGAGTTAAAAGAAAAAATGAGTGTCGATAGAAATACAAAATTTATTATTTTTTTCATAATCTCAGTTTTTAAAAATTAATTGGCAGGACTAGTAACTCCAGCATCCCAGAATACGCGAGTCGCTAAATCCGTTCTTTGTTGCACATTAGGATTAGTAGTTACTTCTGCATTTGGATATAATAGCGTTCTAGGAAAAGTGCCAGGGTTGGGATCTAAATTTCTAGACATGCTTCTAGGGTATCCAGTTCGTCTTACAAAGTTAAAGGCATCAGCGGCTCCGCCATAAATGGTAGAGAAATATAACTCGCTATAAATGTCCATTTTATCTCTCATTGTTGGGTAGCCATTAGTATCTAAAGGCGAGGACATTGGTGCGGCATCAAATTCTGCTATTTTAGTATCAATCCAAGCGGTAATAGCAGCAGCATCAGGCGCCATAGATAAATTTCCTAGAGGATCTCTAGGCCCAAACGACATTACTTTAGCAATCGATTTTTCTAAACCAGCTCTTATTAAGGCCGATGGGTTACCAGAACCTGAAGCTAAAGCAGCTTCTGCTTTCATAAAATCGACGTAAGACGCTAAATAAATGGGTTCAATACCAAATCCACCAGCACCAGCACCTAGGTTTAACCTAGAGGTATAACCAACAACATCTCCATTAGCTGCAGTCGTTGAAAAATCATTGTGATCATCAAAAGCACCACCTGCAGGATAAACACCCACAGCAGTTCTTATAGATCCATCTGGTGGTATTCCTCGAGCATTGCCATGATCTCGACCCCAATAACCATATTTAAAAGAACACCAATACGCTTCCTGCGGAGTAAAAGCAATGTGAGGAGGTGTAGATTCTAGAGAGCATTGTAAAGTTTCCGCATTACCCGGGGTGTTCGCTATAGAAAAAGTACCCATCGCAGACTGTACAAAAGAAATGTTATTAGGGGTACTAGCATTTTGGCGATAAAAATAATAACGCCTTCTTGGGTCCGCTTGAGTGTTTATATCGTTTGGAGAGGCCACATCTGGACCAATCATAACATTTAATAGCCAATTAGAGCGGTATAAATTAGCACCAGAAGTGGTATAATCTTGTATGTAATCTGGATGTCTTGTATCTGGATTTTGTACATTGGTACCATAGGCAAAAGCAAAATCATCAGCAGTATCGCTAATAACGTTGCTAGCACCAGCTACAGCAGAGAAATTACCTGTTGTTAAGTTGGCACGCATTTTTAATGTGTTTGCTAATTTAATCCATTTATCACTATCGCCGCCGTAATATAAATCTTGAAAAGCGATATTGGTTCCTCCAGCATTCAAAAGCCCAATAGCTTCATCTAATAATGCTATGGCGCCATTATAAACCACTTCATCATCATCAAGAGAAGGGTTTGGAAATTCTGCGGGTTGGTTAACTTCGGTAAAAGGAATGTCTCCAAGAAAATCGACAGTTAACATGGTTATATGAGCTCTCATAATTTTAGATATTGCTATATGAAAAGAAACATTGTTTTGACCAATGTTTAATGCCTCTATAGCAGCAATATCTGGAATCATACCACTAAATAATCTATTCCAAGGGTTGTTAAGTGTTGCATCCCCTAAACCATTTAGATAATTGCCTTGGTTAAAATTGTCGATACGTCCAAATTGACCACCTAAATTGTTAAAGGTCGTAATTGCAGACCTATAGTCTGTTTGCACCCTGTTTAATAAAAAAGTAGCATCAGCTAAATCTGGTGATAAGGCATTAGGGTTTGTCGTTTGCTCTAATTCGAAAGTTTCACAAGAATAAAACAATGTACATGATGCAATTAATGCGACAAATATATAGTTATATAAATTTTTCATAATAATAAATTTTAAAAATTAAAAAGAGGCCTTAACACTCATTCCAAATCGCCTAGAACTAGGCCCATTTAAGAAATCAAACCCTCTACCATTACCAATACCCGTTCCAGCAACATTGGGATCAAAATTTGCTGCTTCTGGAGTGTTGTATGCATCATACCATAAATTAAACCCACTAGCCGTTAAAGATAATGAACCAAATGGGGTTTTATCTAAATATTTCTTAGGAAACGAATACCCAAAAGAGAGTTCTTGTAAACGAATTACAGAAGCATCATAAACTTGTAATTCGTTAGGACCGAATAAGACATTCGTAAAATAATAAGTTGAGTTATTGATCTGTGTTTGGTTAGGATTAGTCGTGCCTTGCTGCACACCAGGTAAGATAAAGGTGTTTCTTCTGTCTTCCACAATTAATCCACGCCCTAATAAGGTTGAAATGGTTGAAGAATAGACATCACCACCAACAGTATGATTTATTTGAAAGCCTAAGTTCCAATTCTTATAAGATAAGCTATTAGAATAATTCATCACAAAATCGGGGTTTGGGTTTCCAATAATGGGTGTAATAGAACGCCCATCATCTAACACGATATTTGTTTCATCTATATAATTACCTGCGCTGTTTACAATAAAATTCCCATTATCGTCTCTTAAAATTCGACTCCCAACAATAACGCCTAATTGCTCACCTCGTATTGCAGCGTTGCCAAGGTTATTAAAACCAGCATAGAGGATTTGATCGTCATCTTGTTCAGTAACAATTTGTTTGCTCTGTGTAAAGTTAACCCTTGAATTCCAATTAAAGCCATTATCATCATTTCTAAAAACATCAATGCCCAAATCGGCTTCCCAGCCATCGCCTTCAACTTTACCAATATTAGATTGGGTTTGAGTAGAACCAGAGGATGGTGATAAGGGTTGGAATACAATTAAATTTCTAGTTTGTCTATCAAAATACGAAACATTTAAATTCACTCTATTGTTTAAAAATCTTGAATCAAAACCGACTTCAAATTCAGATATTAATTCTGGTTTAAGATCAGGATTAGCCAGGAAATCGCTTACGGTATTAGTAACAATTGGACCACTATCTCCTCCATTTTGTTGTGTCGCTTGATTTACTACGGGTGAAGTTGGGAAACCCGTTGGGAAACCAGCAGATTGCCCTAAACCAGCTCTTAGTTTTAAATAATTTAAACCTTTCCCACTTTCAGATCGAAAGCCTTCAATTGCAGAAGTTGGAAGGAACGAACCACTAACACTGGCATAAAATTGAGAATTGTTTTCCGTTGGTAAATTCGAAACCCAGTCATTTCTTGCCGATAGGGTGAGGAAAGTATGATTGTCATAATCAAAAGTAGTTTCCCCGAGTACACCTACTATGTTTCTGAGTTGTTCAAATTCTATTTGAGTTGTTCCATCAGCAAAAGTGGTGCTTTGATTTTGAAAGTTGAAGTGCTTTTTTACATCAAAAACAATTTGCCCCGTGCTTCTAAGTCCTTGTCTGCTAAATTGCGTTGAACGACTGGTTAGACCAGTTACAAAACTTAGACCAATATTTTCTGTTAAGTCATAGTCGCCATTTAAAGAAGCAAAATGATCCCAAATAGTATTGTTAGCTTCTATAGTTTGTAAAAAACCAAATACAGCATCATCAAAATTCACTCCATTTTTATTGGAAGATTCCGTTGTTCTTTCATTATAAAAATCGATACCAGCTCTGTAATTAGCATTTAAATTTTCATTAAATTCATAGGTAATACTAGCATTTCCAAAGGCTCTGTTTGTAATTTGATTAGTCCCTGCATTTTTAAGCGTCCATCTTGGATTTATGATATCATTACCGTTACGATAATAAATGCTACCACCGTTTTCTGGTATTTCGAAAGGCAAGTTATTTAAATCCACATTTCTAGGGGTGAAAAAGACATTTCCAAAAACAGAAAAACCTGTTGTTCCATTACCTAAACTAGCAGATACTGGCGGAGATTTAAAGTTTGTTAGTGCATAGTTCATAGTACCATTTATGGTAAATTTATTATTTAATTTTGCAACACCACCAACTGAAATATTGGTTCTTCTTATACCGTTATTAGGCGTAAATCCAGTTTCGTCCAGATGGCCAAAATTAGTATTGAATGAAACGTCTCCATCTTTAGACCCTCCTTTAATATTAACAGAATTACTTTTTACTGCTCCACTTTGAAAAAAGCCTCTAACATTATCATAGGCTCTATACTCATAACGTTGCCCTCTAAATTGATTACTTAGAATGTTATTACCATTCGGCCCGTTTAAGAAGGCAGAGGTAGCGTACGGGTGGGCTACTGTTCCATTGGCGTCAATTAATTCCGCTGGGTCGTTTAAATAGCCATCTACACCATCTGGTCTAAACGCTGGTCCCCAGTTACTAAAAAACCAACCGAAAGATTGATTAAACCCACCGCCATAACTATCTTGGTAATCTGGTAAGGAAGCAATTTGATTTACAAAATATGAGGAAGATACCGAAATTTCAGTTTTATTTGTCTTTCTTGAGCTGCTTCCAGATTTGGTGGTAATTAATATAACCCCGTTGCTACCTTGAGTACCATATAAGTTCGCTGCAGCGAGACCTTTAAGTACACTAACACTTTCAATACTATTAGGATCTAAATCTAAAAAACGACTGGATCCAACATTTCCGGCAGCAAAACTCCCTGTGGTGTTGTTATCACTACTAAAAGGTACACCATCTACTACAAATAAGGCTTGATTACTTCCATTAATAGAAT
Source organism: uncultured Flavobacteriaceae bacterium (assembly GCA_937937185.1). Lineage (GTDB taxonomy): Bacteria > Bacteroidota > Bacteroidia > Flavobacteriales > Flavobacteriaceae > JAHDGB01. Next base: position 7,585 of record CALDCO010000221.1, on the reverse strand, counting down.
TGAAACCTCTAATAACCACGTTCGTTGCAGAGCCTGAAGTACCAGATTGTGCTGTAATTTGAACCCCTGAGGCTTTACCATCGAGCACGCGGGCGATATCAGCAACTGTTCGCTGTTCAATATCCTTAGATTTTACTTTGGAAACAGAATACCCTAGTGCTTTTTCTTCTTTTTTAATACCAAGAGCGGTAACGACTACCTCATCAATAGCTTCAACATCTGGAGTCATTGCAAAGCTAATGGTATTAGAAGCACCTACTACTTTATCCTCAGTTTTATAACCCACAAAAGAAAAGGTTAATGTTGCTCCTGAGCTTGCAGAAATAGAGTAATTCCCATCAAAATCTGTTTGTGTTCCGTTAGTTGTACCCTTAACGACAATATTTACTCCCGGAAGGGGTAAAGCATTCTCATCGGTTACAGTCCCCGAAATTGTTTTTTCTTGTGCAAACGACAGTTGCACAATTAATGCCATAAATAGCATAAAAATCGTGTTTAACTTTGAATTCATTTTAAGTATTTTGTTTTATTAGATGTTCAAAAGTCTTAATAATAAGTTAATAAAACAACAATAAAGGGTTAATTTTTTCATGTTTGTTCATTGTTTATTTATTAAAATAGCCGCTAAGCCTATAATAGTTTAAAAAAGAGCAACTAAGCTTATGTGTATTTTAGAGTTAGAAAATTTAAATTGTTGCTCTTGGGTTCTGCCATTGGCAAAGTTAAATTTTAATAAGCCTGATTTTGTGATTAATCCAAATCCAAATCCAAATCCAAATAAGTTTTCTTGTTGTTGCGAAAGCGCATTCTCAAAGTATCCTAGATCAATAATGCTATGCACATAGATATTAGAATTTAATTTATAGCGGTATTCTGTATTTAAAATGGTAAACAAATTGGCGGTAAGCGTGTTTTCCTCGAAGCCTCTAATGGAGTTAATGCCTCCAAAGCGATACAATTCGTTTTCTAAAAAGGAATCGGAGGTTAACCAACTACCATTTAGTCTGCTGTAGATGCTGTTTTTTGCATTTAAGTTAAAAATGTGAAAAATGTTGGTCGCGATTTTTATTTGATTTTCTCGATTACCCGATTCTACACGGTCGCCAAACCCTGTTTCTAAAATAAAACCAGACTGAAGTGGAAATAGGGGAGAAATCCTATTTCTTCTTTCAAAATTAAAACTTATGGTATAGAAATTAGATTTATAATCCTGTATTTCAAGTGGCACATCTTGATTTAATAAATTGGTAGATTCAGAAAATTCGATGCCACCAAAAATTTTTGAAGTGCTGTTTAATTGATAGTATAACTTTGCTTGTTGGTTTACTGTACTAAAGGTAGAATCCTTTCTAAAAAGGTTTAATCCTAATTCGGCACCAATTGGAGAGCCTAGTATATATGGAGTGTTAAGATTAGCTTCAAAAGTGATTTGTTCGTTTTCATCACTCTTATATATTATTCCTAAAGACTCCCCAAAATTAAAATTGTTATTAAGCTCTAGATTAAGAAAACCATTAAATTCTAGTTTATTGGTGTCTTCATTGGTATTAAAACCGAGAAAGCCATCAAATGAGTTGCTTTGTTTTTTTTCTAAGTAAAGGTATAGTATAGTGGAGTCTTTTGTAAAAAGCGCTTCAGGTGGTCTAATTTGATTTGCAAATTTAAGCCCCCTTAGTGTTTCAATTTTTTTATTTATTGAAGCAATATTAAATGTTTTTTTAGGCTTTATTTTTAGATAGCGTTTTAGAAAAGATTTAGGGAATTTTTCATACCCTTTAAGTATAATTTTATCTAAACTTCTTTGTGTTTCATTTTTTAATACAATTAATGAGGCCTTTAAATTATGTTCATCTTTAATTTCTATTTCAGATAACTTAATTTTTGTAAAAGGGTACCCATTTTCAGTAAGCCTGGTGTTGATGTGATTTAAAATAGACTCCGTCTTATTAAAAGGAATAGTAAAAATGGTATCCTTATTATTTGTGCTTTGAGTAATTTCATTTATAACACTAGGTTCAATAAGATCTGGAGAATAATTAATATGAATAGACTCGTATTTATTGTTTAATAAAAAAGAAGCCTTAAAAAGGCTGTCGTTTCTTTTTTTGAATGAAACCAATTTATTATTTATAAATCCTTCGCGAAATAGTTTTAGTTGAAAGGAGTCTACTTCGGTTTTAACAGCGTTATAATCTTTAAAGCGTTTAGAATGTATTAAGCTGTCTATAATTACGTTTTTTGTAGCGTCTATTGTGCTAATTTTTAATTGCAATTCTTGGCTAATGCCTTCTAAAGAAAAAAAGAACAATAAAATAATTATAAAAGGAGACAGCTTAAGCACTATGGTAAAACATATTTATTATGTAAAGCTAACGGAAAAAGGGTAGATATAATATGGTTATTATGCGAATTTTTGTCTAGTACATAAAATTAATACAGTATGATTTGAATTATTAATTTTAATTCCTACATTTGCACCCCTCTTAAGAGAGGTCTTAAAATATTATATAAACAATATATGCCAACAATTTCACAATTAGTACGAAAAGGAAGAGCCAAAATAACCAAGAAGAGTAAATCGGCTGCTTTAGATTCGTGTCCTCAAAGAAGAGGGGTATGTACTCGTGTTTACACCACAACACCAAAAAAACCAAACTCAGCAATGCGTAAAGTTGCTCGTGTAAGGTTAACTAATGGTAATGAAGTAAATGCATACATACCTGGAGAAGGACACAATTTACAAGAGCACTCGATAGTATTGGTTAGAGGTGGAAGGGTAAAAGATTTACCAGGAGTTAGATATCATATCGTTCGTGGCGCTTTAGACACCGCAGGTGTAGAAGGAAGAACACAACGTAGATCTAAGTATGGTGCAAAACGCCCAAAGAAGTAATTAAAACTTTTAAAGAAAAGACATGAGAAAAAGAGCAGCGAAAAAAAGACCGCTTTTACCAGATCCACGTTTTAACGACCAGTTAGTCACTCGTTTTGTTAATATGATGATGTGGGATGGTAAGAAGTCGGTAGCTTTCAAGGTTTTCTACGATGCCATTGATATTGTAGAATCGAAAAAAACAGATGAAGAAAAAACAGCATTAGAAGTATGGAAAGATGCATTGTCTAACGTGATGCCTCACGTAGAAGTACGTAGTCGTAGAGTTGGTGGTGCTACCTTTCAAATTCCTAACCCAATACGTGCCGATCGTAAAGTTTCTACAGCAATGAAATGGCTTATAAGTTTTTCAAGAAAGCGTAATGAAAAATCTATGGCGCAACGTTTAGCTTCCGAAATATTAGCAGCAGCTAAGGAAGAAGGAGCAGCGGTTAAAAAGAGAGTAGATACTCACAAAATGGCTGAAGCTAATAAAGCATTCTCTCACTTTAGATTTTAATAAGAAATGGCAAGAGATTTAAAATTCACAAGAAATATTGGGATTGCAGCCCATATTGATGCTGGTAAAACAACAACAACAGAACGTATACTTTATTATACTGGAGTTTCACATAAAATTGGAGAAGTTCATGATGGAGCAGCTACAATGGATTGGATGGAGCAAGAGCAAGAGCGTGGTATTACCATTACCTCTGCAGCGACAACCTGTGAGTGGAAATTCCCTACAGAAAATGGAGAAGCAATAGCCGATACAAAAGGATACCACTTTAATATTATAGATACTCCTGGTCACGTAGATTTTACGGTAGAAGTAAATAGGTCTTTACGTGTGTTAGATGGCTTAGTATTTTTATTTAGTGCCGTTGATGGTGTTGAGCCTCAATCGGAAACGAACTGGAGATTAGCAGATAACTATAAGGTGCCAAGAATTGGTTTCGTTAATAAGATGGACCGTCAAGGCTCTGATTTTTTAGGGGTTTGCCAACAGGTAAAAGACATGTTAAAGTCTAACGCAGTGCCAATTGTTTTAAACATTGGAGACGAAGAAGATTTTAAGGGGGTTATCGATTTAGTTAAAAACCGTGCCATTATATGGCATGATAAAACTCAAGGTGCAACTTTCGATATTATCGAAATCCCTGAGGATATGAAAGAAGAAGCTCGTAAATACCGTGCACTTTTAATAGAAGAAGTCGCAAGTTATGATGAGAATCTTTTAGAAAAATTTATGGAAGATGAAGATTCTATTACAGAAGAAGAAGTGCATGCTGCGCTTAGAGCTGCTGTAATGGATATGGCTATCATTCCAATGATTTGTGGTTCTGCATTTAAGAACAAAGGTGTTCAATTTTTATTAGATGCTGTGTGCCGTTACTTACCCTCTCCAGTAGATAAAGAAGGTATTCTTGGTGTAAACCCATCTACAGATCAAGAAGAGTTACGTAAGCCAGATGTAAACGAGCCATTCGCTGCTTTAGCATTTAAAATTGCTACCGATCCTTTTGTAGGGCGATTAGCATTTTTTAGAGCGTACTCAGGCCGTTTAGATGCAGGATCTTATGTGTTGAATAATCGTTCTGGTAAAAAAGAACGTATCTCGCGTATTTACCAAATGCATGCTAATAAGCAAAATGCAATTAATTTTATAGAAGCTGGAGATATTGGAGCTGCTGTTGGGTTTAAATCCATCAAAACAGGAGACACACTTTCAGCAGAGAAGCATCCTATCGTATTAGAATCTATGGATTTTCCAGATCCGGTAATTGGTATTGCTGTTGAGCCCAAAACAAAAGCAGATGTGGATAAATTGGGTATTGGTTTAGCGAAATTAGCTGAAGAAGATCCAACATTTACAGTGCGTTCAGATGAGGCCTCAGGGCAAACAATTATATCAGGAATGGGTGAGCTTCACTTAGATGTTATTGTAGATCGTTTAAGACGTGAATTTAAAGTTGAAGTCAATCAAGGTCAACCTCAAGTAGAGTACAAAGAAGCAATTACAGCTTCAGCAGATCATAGAGAGGTTTATAAAAAGCAATCTGGAGGTCGTGGTAAATTTGCAGATATTGTATTTACAGTAGAACCCGCTGAAGAAGGCACTGTAGGTTTACAATTTGAGTCTATAATTAAAGGTGGTAATGTTCCTAAAGAATTTATTCCTTCAATTGAAAAAGGATTTAAACAAGCAATGACCAATGGGCCTTTAGCCGGATACGAGATTGATGCAATGAAAGTCACCCTAAAAGATGGATCCTACCACGATGTAGATTCCGATCAGCTTTCTTTCGAACTTGCAGCGAAATTAGGTTTTAAAGCCTGTGCAAAAGCTGCAAAAGCAGTAATCATGGAGCCTATTATGAAGCTTGAAGTGATTACTCCTGAAGAAAATATGGGAGATATTGTAGGTGATTTAAATAGAAGAAGAGGTCAAGTGAGTGATATGGGAGATAGAGCTGGAGCAAAAACAGTAAAAGCGACTGTGCCATTATCTGAAATGTTTGGTTATGTTACGACATTAAGAACACTGTCGTCTGGTAGAGCAACTTCTACTATGGAGTTTTCGCATTATGCTGAAACGCCACAGAATATCTCTGAAGAAGTCATAAAAGCTGCAAAAGGTATTGAATCGTAAATCTTAAAGAAAATGAGTCAGAAAATCAGAATAAAATTAAAGTCTTACGATCATAGCTTAGTAGATAAGTCTGCAGATAAGATTGTAAAAACAGTTAAAAGTACAGGTGCTGTTGTTACTGGACCAATTCCATTACCAACGCACAAGAAAATTTTTACTGTATTGCGTTCACCACACGTTAATAAGAAGTCAAGAGAACAATTTCAATTAAGCTCATACAAGAGATTGTTGGATATCTACTCTTCTTCTTCTAAAACAATTGATGCATTAATGAAGCTTGAATTACCAAGCGGAGTAGAAGTAGAGATTAAAGTGTAATGTCATTCCTGTGCAGGCAGGAATAACATTATAGAAACGAGAAGTTTCAAAAACATGTCCTTAACGAGGGTTAGGGAAAAACGGTAAAAATACAATTCAAGGCTGAAACGTATTTTCGGCCTTAAATTTTTTAATAAATAATAACAAATAATAATAATTATGTCTGGGTTAATTGGAAAAAAAATCGGTATGACCAGCATCTTCGATGAAAATGGAAAAAATATTCCATGTACAGTAATCGAAGCTGGGCCATGTATCGTTACCCAAGTCAGAACTGAGGAAGTTGACGGCTATGAGGCTGTTCAGCTAGGTTTCGATGACGCGACAGAAAAAAGTGCTACTAAAGCAGACATCGGTCATGCTAAAAAAGCAGGAACTTCTGTAAAACGCAAAATCGTAGAATTTCAAGGTTTTGAGGAGGAGTATAAATTAGGAGATGCCATTACTGTAGAGCATTTTATAGAAGGTGAGTTTGTCGATGTTTCAGGCACCTCAAAAGGTAAAGGATTTCAAGGGGTTGTAAAACGCCATGGTTTTGGTGGAGTAGGTCAAGCGACTCATGGTCAACATAACCGTTTAAGAGCACCAGGTTCTATTGGTGCAGCATCCTATCCTGCAAGAGTATTTAAAGGCATGCGAATGGCAGGTCGAATGGGAGGAGATACAGTGAAAGTTCAAAATTTAAGAGTTTTAAAAGTAGTTACTGAAAAGAATTTACTTGTGGTTAAAGGTTGTGTGCCTGGTCATAAAAACGCTTATGTAACAATTACGAAATAATGAAAGTAGCAGTTTTAGATATAAACGGAAAAGAAACAGGTAGAAAGGCAGACCTTTCTAACAGTGTTTTTGCTATTGAACCTAATAACCATGCAGTGTATTTGGATGTTAAACAATATTTAGCAAACCAAAGGCAAGGCACGCACAAATCTAAGGAGCGTGCAGAGATTGCTGGAAGCACACGTAAAATTAAAAAGCAAAAAGGAACAGGTACTGCCAGAGCTGGTAGTATTAAGTCTGGTGTTTTTAGAGGCGGTGGTCGTATGTTTGGACCAAGGCCAAGAAACTATAATATTAAGCTTAATAAAAATGTTAAGCGATTAGCACGTAAATCGGCATTAACCATTAAGGCTAATGAAAAGGCCATCGTTGTATTGGAAGATTTTAATTTTGATGCGCCTAAGACCAAAAATTTCACAGCAATATTAAAGGCTTTGGGTCTGGAGAGCAAAAAATCACTCTTTGTATTGGGGGCTTCGAATAATAATGTATATTTGTCGTCACGTAATTTAAAAGGTTCTGAAGTTATAACATCCTCTGAGATAAACACTTATAAAATTTTAAATGCCAATCAGGTGGTGCTTCTAGAAGGTGCTTTAGAAGGAATTGAAACGAATTTAAGTAAATAGAAAACAGATGAGTATCTTAATAAAACCGATAATCACAGAAAAAGCAACCATGCAAAGCGAAGTGCTTAATGCATATGCTTTTCAAGTGAATACAAAGGCGAACAAGGTAGAAATCAAAAAAGCGGTTGAAGCTGCTTATGGTGTTTCTGTAGAAAAAGTTCGTACTATAAATGTCCGTCCAGATAGAAGAACGCGTTATACAAAAACGGGTATTCAACATGGTAAAACAAATGCTGTTAAAAAGGCAATTGTACAACTGGCGGAAGGTGAAGTGATTGATTTATACAGTAACATGTAATTAGACAACAATGTCAGTAAGAAAATTAAAACCGATCA
>CALDCO010000220.1 GCA_937937185.1 uncultured Flavobacteriaceae bacterium | reverse complement strand
TTTACTCACCTGAAGGAAAGAAAAAATACCAATACTATTAAGTACTTCTTCCATTTTTGGTCCAATACCGTTAACCTTCTTTAAATCGTCTGGTTTTTGTGTCTTAGAATCAAACGATCCTATTCCGGAGAGTAAACTCCATATAGCCTCAGATTTATCTTCACTTATTGTATCTTCTACTTTTTTTAATGTTGGCTCTTCAGTAACGATTTTTTTCTTAGCAGAAGAGGTTCTTTTATCGGCACCAGTGCCTACTAAACTATCGCCTCTTTCTCTAATGTTTTTGTAGCGTTGCCCTGAAGATTTCATAATTGTTTTCACTTCGGCTTGAGCTATTACTGGGAATGTTCTAGAGTATAATAAGAATAACACAAAGAAAAAGCCTATGGTTCCTATAAATATTCCGATGTCGACAAATGTTGGAGAGAACATCGTCCAAGAAGAAGGTAAATAATCTCTGTGAAGTGAGGTTACAATAATTACAAAACGCTCAAACCACATCCCTATATTTACTACAATAGAGATGGCGAAAGAGAACATAATACTGGTTCTTAATTTTTTAAACCACATGAATTGTGGCGAGAACACATTACAAGACATCATCGCCCAATAAGCCCACCAATAAGGCCCTGTAGCTCTATTTAAGAAGGCATATTGTTCGTATTCTACTCCAGAATACCAAGCAACAAACAACTCGGTAATGTATGCCACACCTACTATAGAACCCGTAATCATAATAACGATGTTCATTAATTCGATATGCTGAACCGTAATATAATCTTCAAGGTTACATACTTTTCTCATAATAATAAGAAGCGTATTTACCATTGCAAATCCAGAGAAAATTGCACCTGCCACAAAATAAGGAGGAAATATAGTCGTATGCCATCCAGGAATAACAGATGTTGCAAAGTCAAAAGATACAATTGTATGTACAGAAAGTACTAATGGTGTTGCTAAACCTGCAAGCACCAAAGAAACTTCTTCAAATCGCTGCCAATCTTTCGCTCTACCTGTCCAGCCAAAACTTAATAAACTATATATTTTCTTTTGAAATGGTTTAATAGCACGATCACGTAACATGGCAAAGTCTGGCAATAAGCCTGTCCACCAAAAAACTAACGATACCGATAAATATGTAGAGATCGCAAATACATCCCAAAGTAATGGTGAGTTAAAGTTTACCCATAATGATCCAAATTGGTTTGGAATAGGCAACACCCAATATGCTAACCAAGGTCGTCCCATGTGAATAATTGGGAATAACCCTGCCTGAACTACAGAGAATATGGTCATTGCTTCCGCAGAACGGTTAATCGCCATTCTCCATTTTTGACGGAATAGTAGTAGTACCGCAGAAATTAAGGTTCCTGCATGACCAATACCAACCCACCAAACGAAGTTAGTAATATCCCAAGCCCAGTTTACTGTTCTGTTTAGACCCCAAGTTCCAATACCCGTTGAAATGGTGTAAATAATACACCCTATTCCCCAAAGGAAAGCAATTAATGCGATTGAGAAAACAATCCACCATTGCTTATTTGCTTTTCCTTCTACAGGAGCTGCAATATCGACAGTTACATCATGATACGATTTTTCGCCTGTAACTAAAGGTCTTCTAATAGGTGCTTCGTAATGAGACGCCATAATCCTTTTATAATTGTTCGTTAATTAATTTTTTATGCTTTCGTATTTCTCACTTTAACATGATACTGCACATTAGGCTTAGTACCAACACTTTCTAATAAGTGATACATACGATCTTCTTTTAATAGTTTTGCGACTTTACTGTGTTTATCATTTACATCTCCAAATGCCATTGCTCCATTACCACAGGCCGAAGAACAGGCGGTTTGGAATTCGCCATCTTTTATCACACGCCCATCGCGTTTGGCATCAAGAATCGTTTTTTGTGTTTTTTGAATACACATCGAACATTTTTCCATAACACCACGAGAACGTACGGTAACGTCTGGGTTAATGACCATACGCCCTAAATCATCATTCATATGGTAATCGAACTCATCATTACCATTATATAAAAACCAGTTAAAACGACGTACTTTGTATGGGCAATTGTTTGCACAATAACGCGTGCCAACACAACGGTTGTAAGCCATATGGTTTTGACCCTGGCGACCATGAGCCGTTGCTGCAACTGGACAAACCGTTTCGCAAGGTGCATGATTACAATGCTGGCACATCACTGGCTGAAATGCCACTTGTGGGTTGTGTGCAGGATCTTCTAACTCTCCAAAACCTCCTAGTGAACCATTATCTCCAGATAAACCAGAGAAGCCATCCTTTTTAGCATCGTCTTGTTCAAAAGTATCTTCAGAGGAATAATACCTATCAATTCGTAACCAGTGCATATCACGGCTACGACGTATTTCTTCTTTCCCTACTACAGGGACATTATTTTCTGCATGACAAGCAATAACACAAGCCCCACATCCTGTACAGGCATTTAAATCTATAGATAAGTTAAAATGATGCCCTATTGAACGATCAAACTCATCCCAAAGATCAACATCTGGAGAAGTTACTGGCGTTTCTTGGTGATTTAAAGACACTTTAGGAACGGCATTCCAATGCTCTTTGTCTTTAGTATTAAAGACTTCTAAAGTGGTCTCTTTTAAAATATCGCCTCGACCCATTAATGTATTTTGAAGCTGCACACATGCAAACTCATGCATTCCTGCATCTTTAGCAATACTAACCGATTGTACAGTATTAAAGTTATGATATAAAGTATAGGCATTTACACCCGTCTTTAATTCGTCTTTTACGCCAGCTTTCCTACCATAACCTAAAGCTAAGGCCACAGTTCCTTTTGCTTGTCCTGGCTGTATAATTACTGGTACTTTTAATGTTTTTCCATTGGCGGTTATCTTAGCATAACTGCCATTTAAAGCACCTGTTGCTTCATTTTCATTAATTAGTTTTAAACGCTCAGCATCTGCTTTAGATACTAATAAATAGTTATCCCAAGACGTTCGCGTTATAGGGTCTGGAAATTCTTGTAACCAGGGGTTATTGGCTTGTTGGCCATCTCCCATTCCTATTTTAGTATAAAGGGTTAACTCCATACCCTTAGCATTAGCACCAGATGATGCCAAAGCTCTTGCCGCATTTCCTGAGGCATTAGTTAAACCTTGAATGTCTTCTTCTTCATTAATAGCAGCTACAGTTTTATTTTCTTCATCTAAAATGGCTTTCCTTACAAAAACGCCATCATGCAGGGCTTTATTAAATGAACTGCCATTTAATATGTTTTCATTCCATACTGCTTTAATATAATCGTTGATTGAAGCAGGGTTTCCACTCCATTTTAATAAGGCTTCTTGAAATTGTCTGGTATCGAATAACGGACGAATAGTTGGTTGTATTAAACCAAAATGATCTTTTGTTAACTCTACATCTCCCCAAGATTCTAAAGCATGAGGTGCAGCGCCTAAGTATTCCGAAGCTAAAGCCGTTTCATCTGCTTTCATCGAAAAGCAAACTGATAGGTCAATTTTCTTTAGAGCTTCTGTAAATTCAGAGGCGTTTGGTAAAGTATAAGCCGGGTTAACACCACTCATAATCACACCACCAATTCTACCAGATTTCATTTCTGAAACTAATCTAGAAACCGCTTTATCGTTACCTTGCCTTGTTAATATTGGCGTCGCTTTATCAAAGGCTTTGCTCGATAAGGCTTCATTTATTTTTAAAACTACTGTTTGTGCATTAACATCTTGAATGCCTGTAAGCACAACCCCTTTGCTTCCTGCTCTTTTTAATTCTGAAGCTGTCTTTCTAACCACTTCTGCAATAGGCTTAGGTAAATCTCCTGAAACAGAACCCCCTACGATATAACTGTACAATTTAGCTAAAGCTATTTTTTGCTGACTAGGCGTTAAAGGCACACGTTTATCGGCATTTGCACCTGCTAAAGAAAGATTTGACTCGAATTGGATATGACGAGACATTTTGCCATGATGCGGCACACGTCCTTTTGCATAACCTGCATCAAAACCACCGCCCTGCCAATCGCCTAAAAAATCGGCGCCAATCGAAACGATGGTAGACGCTTTCGACAAATCATAATTTGCCATTGCGCGCTCTCCATACATGGCTTGGTAGGCATCTAAAGCAGCAGATTGAGAAACCGCATCGTACTGTATGTGATGCACGTTTCCATATTTTGATTTAAAATCAGCAATTAATTTAGTAGTTGAAGGACTCGCATAAGTTTGGGTGAATAACACAATGGTTTTCCCGCTACTCGCTATGTTAGATAACTTTTTGCTTACCTCGGCATCAAACTGGCTCCAAGAAATAGGAGCCCCTGCTTTTTTTGGCCCTTTAACTCTCTTGCTATCATACAAGCCTAAAACAGAAGCATTAACTCTAGCATTCGCCGTTCCAAGCGTTTTTGCTAGGGTATTGTTTTCTATTTTAATGGGACGCCCCTCACGAGTTTTCACTAAAACACTAGCAAAATCAAAACCGTCTGCAATGGTGGTTGCATAATAATTTGCAACGCCAGGAATAATACGATCTGGCTGAACTACATAAGGGATTGATTTAACGACTGGGCCTTCACAGGCAGCCAAAGAAGCAGCTGCTGTGCTAAAACCAACATACTTTAAAAAATCGCGTCGCGTTGTAGACGAGCTTTCTAATGTTGCTTTGTTAGCTAAAAATTCATCTGTAGGAATTTCGTTAACAAATTCGTTTTGTTTTAGCGTCTCAACAATAGAGCTGTTTTCTTTTAGCTCTTCAACACTTTTCCAGTATTTCTTGTTTGATGACATATTTTATAATTAAATTACTTCTTAATTTTTTAAAGTTTTAAATCCCCTTTTAAAGAGATTCCCACTTTTCATGGGAACGACTAAAAGCAAAGCTCTAGTAGTGACACTTACCACACTCTAAACCGCCCATTTGTGCAGCGGTTAATTGATCTACACCATACTTCTTAGACAATTGTTCATGTATTTTTGTGTAATAAGCATTGTCTTTAACCTTTACATTTGTTTCACGGTGGCAATTAATACACCAACCCATTGTTAATGGTGCATGTTGGTACATGATTTCCATTTCTTCAACAGGGCCATGACAAGTCTGACACTCGATACCCGCCACAGAAACATGCTGAGAGTGATTGAAATACGCAAAATCTGGTAAATTATGTATTCTCACCCATTTTACTGGCTTTGTGACTCCCGTGTATTTTTGATTGGCGTCATCCCAACCTACAGCATCGTATAATTTTTTAATTTCTCCGTCGTAGAATTCTTTGCTGTACTCTTCTGTTGCTGTAGATTCTGCCACCTCATAGATCGACTTGTGGCAATTCATACAAACATTTAAAGAAGGGATGCCTGAATGCTTACTTACTCTAGCTGAAGAATGGCAATACTTACAATCGATACCATTGTCGCCAGCGTGTATACGGTGCGAATAATGAATAGGCTGAACGGGTTCATAACCTTGATTAACCCCTACTTGCATAAAATAACCATAGACAAAATAACCACTTGCTAATAATAAAAATATAGCGGTAACTAATATTAAAAATTGGTTTTGAACAAAAGCTTGCCATAACGATTTTCTGCCTGTTTCACCTGCTTCTTTGGCAATAGCTACTCCTTTTTCTTCAGCAAAACGACGTAATGTTTTATTCACCAACACTAGAGCCGCTGCTAATAAGGCAAATAATAAGGCTAAAGCACCTAAAATTAATTTGTTAGTTGAGCCATTATCTGCAGCTGAAGGAGTTTGACTAACTAAACCTCCTCCTCCATCTCCACCAGTAGGAGGAACCTTGACCTCGGCAGTATAAGCTAATATATTATCAATATCTCCATTAGACAATTGCGGAAAAGCAGTCATTGCCGTGCCATTGTATTCTTTATAAATCTTGTTTGCATACGCATCGCCAGATTTAATCATTCCCGCACTATTCTTTATCCACTTATAAAGCCATTCTCTGTCTAACCCTTGCGCTTCTGACAAACGCGTTTCAACATTCGCCAATGCAGGCCCTGTCATTTTCTTATTTAACTTATGACAAGACGCACAATTCGCATTAAATAAAGATTTACCCTTGGCTGCATCACCATCTTGGGCTGTTAATGAAGTAGAAAACGCTAGTAAAAAAATTAAGCCTATACGAAGAATATTGCTGCCTAATTTACGGTGAATCACCTGTTTCATATTGTTAGTTAAATTAACTTCTAAAATTTGGTACGATTTTTTCATTTAGCACTTAAGAAGTGGTAACATAAAATCTTTGGCAAAAATAACACTTAAAGTCGATTTGAGAAATGTTAGGGAACTGTTAATTGCTAATTTAGAGAAATTCTAAATAATAAATTGTCCTGATTTTTAGTTTATACCTTACATTTGTAATAATTGGCAGTTATTTTTTAAAACACGCCTTAACTTTGTGCTCATCTATTTAATTATCGAAATAGTAGTAAGCCATTAATTACAACTGCCAGTAAACCAAAAATCTGGCCGCTAAATAATAAAATGTAACAGATGAAATTATTATCTAAAAGAAACTTATTTTTCATTACGCTATTTATATTCGCTTTTTCTACCATTTGCGATGCGCAACAGGGCCATGTTAGTATCAATCAAGATCCAAGAATAGACGAACTTGTTAAGCTAAGAAAAGAATTAGAAGATAAAAGTGATCGTTATCGCATTCAAATATTTTCTGGTGATAGAACGAGAGCAGAAGACAAGCGGTTAAAGTTTAAAAGTTATTTTTCACAATACTCTACTAAATTGGTTTATGAAACGCCAAATTATAAGATTTGGGCGGGCTATTTTAGAACCCGTTTAGAAGCAGACCGAGCCTTAATTAAAGTAAAACGAAAATTTCCAAATGCCTTTATTTTTAAGCCTTTAAAAGAGTAAAGTTAATCGCACGTGTTTTGCCTATTTTCTTTTTTATAACCCTTATTTTAATTGATAATCAATTAGTTAAATTAATATATCAAATCTTGATGTAAAAATATACAAAGCAAATTAAAGCTTTTTAATTCTCAGCTGTCTTAGGTTAATATAGCCTCTTGTATGCTGCGTTTGCTTCCCGAAGGGAGCAAATGAATTACTTAAATTGTTGTACTTCCTTTTTTTAATTATTAGTTTTCATTTTTAGAGTAATCTCTCCAATATTGTAAGCATATATTGAAGCAGGTAGAAAAGTAAATTTCAAACTTTGTACCTCTTTTATTCCTATTTGATCAATCGAAGTGACCACAGCAGATTCAAATTTATTTGTTTTACAAAACTTAATTAAACTTTTTAATTCTTGAGGCTTTTCAAAATATCGATTACTCCATTTAATTTCTACCCCCCAAACAGGTTTATAACTTTTATCATCTACTAATACAAGATCTATTTCGCCTTCATTTCTCCCATCTTTCCATCTAGCATATGTTAAATCTAGTTGCTCTCGATGCATCCATTGTGAAAGAATTGCAGTTTCCACCATGTTTCCCATTTCTTGATCTGTTTCACTTATTGGAGAAAATAAAGCAGTGCGAAGTGAGGGGTTGGTAAGATATACTTTGAAGCTTGTTATTCTTTTTAATCTTTTTGCATTAACCCCAACCTTATTTAACACCTTAATTAGGAATGCCGCTTCTAAATATTCTAGATATTTTTTTAGCGTATCCTTTTGAATTCCACTTTCTCTAGACATTGTTTCATATGAAAATTCATTACCAGTATTATATGCTATGTATGTGAAAAATCTGTTTAACTCTTGAACATCTTTGATCCCATATAAGCTTGGTAAGTCTCTAAGTAGGACTTTGTCTACAATATCATTTTTCACATATCTACCCATATCGCTTTGTATTTTTTCAGACAAGACAACCTCTGGGTATCCACCAAAATTTAAATATTGGATAAATTCTTTATTTAATGCTTTTAAATCATGAGCTAAACAATACTTCATATCCTTGTTTCCATATCGAATTTCACCTTCAAAAATTAAATGGTCTAATTTTTTTAAATGGATATATTCTTGAAATGTTAATGGAGGCAGTAAGAAATCAGTAAATCTTCCCGCTCCACTTTCCGTACTATGCCATTTCAAAGCTGCAGCAGCCGATCCTGAAACAATAAATTTAGTTTCAGGATATGAGTCAACTAATACTTTTAGATGCCTTTCCCAATCTTTCAAGTACTGTATTTCATCAAAAAAGACATAACAACCATTAAGGTTTTCAAGATGTAAAGATTTTTTACATAGCGTTAAAATGTCCTCTAGGCTTAAATTAACGTAAATTGGATTGTCAATTCCGATAAAAAATAATTTGTGAGGATTTGTTTCTTTTTTCAGTAAGTTTTCGATACAATGAAATAACATTACTGTTTTACCTACCCTTCTAGGCCCCATTAGAACTAAGGCTCTTTTAATATTCCTTTCCAGCACGAATGGATAAAACAAATCAAAATATAATCGCTTAGACATTGAGCTATAAGCATTAGGTATTTCCTTGGTAATCCACCATGGATTTTCATAACGAAGACGTTCAATAATTTTTTCTGTTGGAATAAGGTTTAACATATTCAAATTTAGTCTTAATAATACAAATATACATATAATAAATAGATTTAAAACTATCTATTATTTAATAATATGCATATTTAAGCTTAAAAAAATAAAACATAAATGTTTAATTTTACAATGAAGCACAATGGCTATATTAATATGGGCATACATTGAATATACAGAGCAAATTAAACCTTTTTAATTCTCAGCTGTCTTAGTTAATATCAATACACACATTCAAGCTGTGGTATGGGATCGCTTTAGGCGCTTCCCAAACTTAAAAATTACAGAATTTTAGCAGTAAACACCACGATTGAATAAATTTTATTATATTAAGGTATTGATTGTAAATTTTTTAACCTAAACTTGCTATGCCTTTTTTAAAAAAATCTTTAGGATTTCTTTTCCTATTATTACTTTCTTTTTCATATTCTCAAAACGACAAACCCAACATATTAGTCATCGTAGCTGACGATATGGGTATAGATATTACCAATGGTTACCAAAATAATGCGTTAATGCCTACTACTCCAACGCTAGACTCGCTAAGAGCTAGAGGGCTAACCTTTAAAAACGCTTGGGCAGCCCCGTCGTGCACCCCAACAAGAGCTTCAATTATAAGCGGAAAATACGGCATAAAAACAGGGGTAATGAGTGTTCCAGGTAATTTAGATCTTTCTCATACTTCAGTGTTTAATAGACTGTCTACCAATACAAATGATGCTTATGCTAAAGCAGTTATTGGAAAATGGCACATTAATGATACTAATGATTTTAGTCATCCACAGCAACATGGTGTCGATCATTATGAAGGGGTTTTTAGAGGAGGTGTAAATAATTATTTTAATTGGGATAAAGTAACGAATGGCACATCAAGTAATGAAACAGAGTATGTTACTACAAATTTCACAAATGCTGCAATCGATTGGCTTAACAATCAAGATCAAGAACAACCTTGGTTGTTATGGTTAGCTCATATTGCGCCTCACACGCCTTTTCATGTTCCGCCAGACGGTCTTTATACCATCGCTAATACAGACACCAATCTTAATAAATATGTTGCCGCTATTGAAGCCATGGATCATGAAATTGGTAGACTATTACACAATTTAGATGAAGACACTAGAGACAATACCATTGTTATTTTTATTGGTGATAATGGTACTCCTGGACAAGTTGCTCAATTTTTTGATAGAACACATGCAAAAGGAAGTTTGTATGAAGGTGGCGTAAGAGTCCCAATGATTGTTGCTGGAAAAGGGGTTTCGCGTATTAATGAACAAGAAGAACGATTAACACAAGTTTTAGATATTCACGCTACGATACTTGAACTGGCTGGGACGCCGTTAAAAGGAGGTATTAATAATAGCTTAAGCTTTAAACCCTATTTAAATTGTGCAACCGTAACTTCTCCAAGAGATTTTATTTATTCGGATTACAGAGACAGAAGAGGTGTATTAGAATGGGCCATACGAAATAACGAATACAAACTAATTGAGAATGAAAACGGCAATCAAGAATTTTATAATATTATTGATGACTTAAAGGAAGAAAATAACCTTATTGGCTCCTTAACTACTGCGCAACAAGAGATTTTCTCTGGCTTTGTTGCCCAAACGAATACCATAAGAACAGGGTGGTCTTGTAACGATGGCATAAGTAATGGCGAGGAGACGGAGATAGACGATTGTAATATTAATTGTGCTAATTTGAATTCTACAAGTACCGAAAACATAGGCTGTTGTGCAGTGCCTTTGGAACCTAACGCCTATTTTGAATATTTAAAAGATAACAAAAGAAACATCTACTCTAATAATTTCCCCGATCATGAGTATTGTTATAATAGCCCTTCGCAAATGCCCGAACAAACCTACCATCATTTTGGAGTAGATGAAGCCCCACAAATCTCGGGAACAATTACCCAAATAGTTAATCTAAACGGAAGACCTGCACGGTTTTTTGGTGTGGCAAAAAACGGCGTGATTTTAGCTCCTGCGCCTGCGCGACCTTTTATTTTTGAAAACCCAAATACGGGAGAGTTTAATTGGGATTGGGTATTCGAACCGACCAATAACCAAGGAAGTGGTATGGATTTAGTTGGATTAGATTGTGCTTCTGGTCATACAGGACCTCAAGGGTATCATTATCACGGAAATATGTTTGAATATTTAGAAAACATTCAACCTGGCATTACGACGACCAGTAGTGTTCCAGATGAAATTATTCACATAGGTTGGGCCGCCGATGGTTTTCCTATAGTTTATCGGTTTGGTGCAGACCCAGATGGTACTGTTAAAGAATTATTACCCAGTTATCAACTAAAACAAGGTGAAAGACCGGGCGATGGGATTGCAGAACCTTGTGGTGAATACAACGGAAAATACACCAACGATTATGAATACATTTGTGGGAAAGGCGATTTAGACGAATGCAATGGTATTAATGCTAATCTTACATTAACTACTGCCGCTGGAACCGAAACGTTTAATTATTTCTATGTTATTTCTTCCAGCTTTCCTCAAATCCCTAGATGTTTAGTAGGAAATGTGAGTCCAGATTTTGATAATAGTAGCACCCAACCCACTGGTGACGATAATGATAATGATGGATTTATAGATCAATTTGATTGCGACGACTCTAATGCCAGTATTAATCCTAGTGTGAATGGACAAAGTCCTGTTTTAGATAACTGTAATCCTTTGTCTACGGCAAATCATAATTTTAAAGACCAGCACTACCATATTGGACCGAATCCTTCTGAAGGAGATTTAACCATAATTAGCAAGGAAAACGACTCTTTTAATGTTGAAATCTATGATTTAAATTCAAGATTAGTACTTCAGCAAACTGCAAAAAATAACTTACAGATAAAACAATTAACCCCTGGGTTATATATTGTTAAAGTAAATGGTGAAAATGGTAAGAAAATGACCCGGAAAATAATTGTTAAATAAATGAGAATACTACTTTGTTTATGTTGTTTTCTTTTTATTGCTGCACATGATACGCCTATTGCTTTTTTTAAAATATACAATGCTCAAGAAGGAATTTTACTCGAAATTATTTTTGATACCGACGATTTGTCTAATGAACTAGGTATCAAAACAAATGAATGGGAAGCCTCATTGCTTCAAAATTATATAGAAAAACACACCCGATTTGAATTTGATTCATGCCCTTCTAAAGCCCTTCTAAAAAAGTTTCAACAGCGTAATGGTCATACTGAACTTTTATTGCTTTTTGATGACGTTTCAGATTATAGCAGTTCTATTTTAATAGAAAACAACTGCTTACTTTCTATTACAAATCACTCTAATGTTATAGAAATTGGAAAAGGTACCACAGCAAGAAGCTTTAGAATGCATAAGGGCAGAACGAAGATTAAAATAGATTTGTGATTACACCATTTCAAAGCCTATATGCTGCTATCAGAAACTATTCAAATTCTTTATCATAGTATTTCGTGGCATCGTCAATAAGTTTCTGCATGATCTCTTTTTCGTGGGTAATGCGTTTCTCATCCCAATCTAAATAATTAATAAAATCTTCTAAGATAATGTTCATGTACTTAGAAACACTGGAGATATTAAAATATAAACGTCCTGTTCGTCTTATAAAAAAATCGGCCAAGCTATTCGTCATTTCATTGTAAATACAATACCACAATTCTGCCCTAATTAATCGTTCTTCTGGCTCGCCTTGAGCAAAGAAACTTATTTTTTCGATAATTGTATTGGCTTTTTTTCCATAATTAGAACATAAATGCCAAGCGTAATAAGTATCCTCAATACCTAGTTTTAACAGCTCCTTTTCTAATTCTTTTTGATAAGCCCCAACTTCATTAGCTGAATGCATAGCAGGATTAACTAATGAAATGGTTTCAGTAGACGATTTTTTAATTTGCGCTCTACGTTTTGAACTCATGGTGTTTAACACGGCATCAATCACACGATGTGCCATTTTTCGATACCCTGTTAATTTCCCCCCAGCGATAGAAATTAATCCACTATCAGAAATAAAGATTTCATCTTTTCGAGACAATTCAGAAGGGTCTTTTTCCTCTTCATGAATTAAAGGGCGTAATCCTGCCCAGTTAGATTCTATGTCTTCAACCGTTAAATTCACTTCAGGAAAAGTATGATTAACCGCATCGAGCAAATAATTTGCATCTGCTTTTGTAGCGACAACACGATCTAAACTTCCTGAATAATTAGTATCGGTAGTGCCAACATAAGTACACCGCCCTCGAGGAATTGCAAATACCATTCTCCCATCGGCCACATCAAAATAAACCGATTGCGCTATGGGCAATTTTTTAAATGGAAACACAAGGTGTACGCCTTTTGTAAGATGGAGGTACTTATTGGTCATAGACGCATCTTTCTTTCTAAGTAAATCGACCCATGGACCAGCGGCTGAAACATAGTTTTTGGCTTTAATATTTAGTTTTTTTCCTGAGTTATGATCGATACAATTTAAGCTTTCTATTTTCGAATTGGCATCATAAACAAAGGATTCCATTTCGCAATAATTCAAAATCGTAGCACCAAACTCTGAGGCCTTCTTTAGAATTTCAATAGTTAATCGCGCATCATCTGTTCTATATTCTGCATAATAACCACTTCCTAGCACTACCGCTTGGTCTAAAAGCGGTTCTTTGTTAAGCGTTTCGTTTTTATCCAGCATTCTTCGCCTGTCATCACCACCTACATTCGCCAAAAGATCATACACTTTAAGCCCAATTGAGGTCATCATTTTCCCATAAGTCCCGCCTTCAATTAAAGGGAGCAGCATTTTTTCTGGAACAACTAAATGTGGCGCTAATTTGTGAACAATTGCCCGCTCTGATCCAGATTCTTTTACCAAACCTATTTCCAACTGTTTTAAATAACGAAGTCCGCCATGTATTAATTTGGTAGATTTGTTACTTGTTCCAGAAGCAAAATCATTTTTCTCTATTAAACAGGTATTTAATCCTCTAGAGGAAGCATCTAAAGCAATTCCGGCTCCAGTGACCCCTCCGCCTATGATGATGAGATCAAATTTTCGTTTCTTTAACTGTTTAAGCTGTTTTTCACGATCTAAAATAGAAAACTGTATGGCTTCCTGTTTTAATTTTATTTTATTTTGACTCATGGTTCGCTCTACCGCTTTAAGCCAACCTTTGTATTTTTTCTTTCTTGTTTTTTGCTTCATTTCTGAGCTAAAAACGGTATCTATTTCTCTCAGGGTTTCGATATCATTTTTAGTCCAAACTCCCGCTTTTATTCCTGCTAAAAGGGCCACGCCAAATGCTGTAACCTCAATCATTTTTGGGCGGTCGACATCGACATTAAGGATATCAGATTGAAACTGCATTAAATAATTATTAGCACTAGCGCCGCCATCTACTTTTAAGCTAATTATTTGCTTTCCGCTATCTTCAATCATCGCATTAATAACGTCTTTTGTTTGATAGGCTAATGCTTCAACCGTTGCTTTTATAATTTCATTTTTACCCGTATCTAAGGTCATGCCATGAATACTTCCTTTGGCTTTTTCATCCCAGTAAGGCGCCCCTAAACCAGCAAAAGCAGGCACCACATAAATGTCTTTTAATGGCGGAATAGACTTGCAAATCGCTTCAGTATCAGGTGCTTTATCTATTAGTTTCATGCGATCTCGCAACCATTGTATAGAGGCGCCACCAATAAATATACTCCCTTCTAAAGCATAATTAACAGGCGCATTCTCTAAACTACAGGTTAAAGTAGTAAGCAAGCCTTTTTTGGATAGGACTTGATCCTCTCCAGTATTAAGTAGCATAAAACACCCCGTACCATAAGTGTTTTTGGCAATACCTACTTTATGCCCACCATGACCAAATAATGCCGCTTGCTGGTCTCCAGCCACACCATAAATAGGAATGTTTATGTTGTTATGATTAATCGTTCCAAAATGTGAAGATGAATTTTGAACTTTTGGCAGCATTGATTTCGGAATATTTAAAACGTTTAGAAGCGTTTCATCCCATTGTAAGTTTTTAATATCGTAGAGCATGGTACGTGAGGCATTGGTATGGTCGGTAACATGTTTTTGGCCCTTAGTAAATTTATAGATTAACCAAGCATCTATAGTTCCAAATAATAATTTGTTGTTTTCTGCTTTTTCTCTAGCACCTTCTACATGATCTAAAATCCATTTTAATTTGGTTGCAGAAAAATAAGAATCGATAACTAAACCCGTATGTTCTCTTACATATTCTAACAAACCCTGTTGTTTTAGGTCATCACATATTTTTGTGGTTCGCTTATCTAACCAAACTATGGCGTTATATATAGGCTCACCAGTATCCTTATCCCAGACAACGGTAGTTTCTCTTTGGTTCGTAATTCCTATGGCAGCTATTTCTTCTTCTTTAATGCCAGACTCAAATAAAACCTGTTCGAAAGTACTTAATTGATCGTTATAAATTTCTAATGGGTCATGTTCTACCCACCCAGATTCAGGGTAATGTTGCGTTAGTTCTTTTTGAGAAACGGCTTTTATTTGCCCTTTTTTATCGAATATTATGGTTCTCGTACTGGTTGTTCCTTGATCGAATGCGATGATATATTTTTGAGTCATTGTCTTTTTTAATCTCTAATTCATTTAAAAAACTAGTGCTTCAAAAAATAAGATAGGTGCTTAATACCAATAAGCTTAATAGTATTCCCAGAATCACAGCATGTTTCCAAGGTGTAGTATCTATTTCTGTTGTCGCCTTAGCTATGTAGATTTCCTTTTTAGGGTATAATTTACCTATTAATAACATTATCGCAATATTAATAATAAATAATAGCCCCATGATATGTAAAAAATGAGGATATGCCTCTGCTTCTAGAATACTTATTTTCTCTAAATGTCCCGAAATGTCTGTTACATTAATTTTTTTAAAATAGGCTACGGTCTCTTCTTTAGTTAAATTATTTAGAAAAGAAGACCCTTGAAAACCGGCATTCTCTAGCGTAGAAGAAACAAATCTAGGTTTCATAACAAATTGACTTATCAGGTACATAAGTACCCCAGCAACAAGTGCAATTTTAGCTCCTATTGCAGGCACTTTTTTAGTAAGAATCCCTATGGTAACCACTGCAAGAATGGGAACACTTAAGCTCCCTAATGATTCCTGTATATAGGCAAATAAACCATCTGGAGCACTCGCTATAAAAGGGGCGATACTCATTGAAATTATTGCTAAAAACAAGCCAAATGTTTTTCCTGCTTTTACCGCTTGGTGTTCTGTTGCGTCTTTTTTAAACAGTTTAAATAAATCGAAACCAAATAAGGTGGCGCTACTATTAAGCAAGCTATTAAAAGAACTTAGCACTGCACCAAATAGTACCGCAGCAAAGAATCCTGTAAAAGCACCAGGCAATACTTTTCTAACTAAAGCAGGGTAGGCTTTATCTGCATTTTCCAATTCCCCACCAAATAAATCCCAAGCAATAATACCAGGTAATACAACGATTATTGGGATTAAAAACTTTACCAGCGCGGCTAAAAGCATTCCTTTTTGACCTTCGGCTAAACTTTTGGCCCCAAAAACACGTTGAAGAATGGACTGGTTGGTTCCCCAATAGTACATTTGCGCAATCATCATTCCCGTAAAAATAGTCCCAAACGGAATGGAAGAAGTTACGCCTCCTTTTACATTAAATTTTTCTGGATGCGCATGCCATAAATTAGCAAGACCATCGGTAATACTGCCATCACCTACAGCCATTAAACCAAATACAGGAATGAGTAGCCCTCCTATTAGTAGGCCTATGGCGTTAATTAAATCGGAAACCGCAACTGCTTTTAAGCCTCCAAAAATGGCATAAAAAACACCAATTAAACCAATGGCCCAAACGCTTATCCAAATAACGGTTTCTTTAGAAACCCCTAATAGTGCGGGCAAATCGAACATGGTACTAAAGGCCAAAGAACCAGAATACAATATGGTTGGCAATAATACGATTCCAAAAGCAATTAAAAATAATACTGATAAAATCGCTTTTGTTTGCTGGTCGAACCGGTCTTGTATAAATTCTGGAATTGTAGTAATGCCAGAACGCATGTATTTTGGTAGTAAAAAAATAGCCGTAAATACCATAGCTATTGCGGCTAAGGTCTCCCATGCCATCACTAAAACCCCTTCTGTAAACGATTGTCCGTTGAGTCCTACAATTTGCTCAGCAGAAAGATTAGTAAGTAGTAACGATCCCGCAATAGTAATGGCTCCTAGGCTTCTTCCTCCTAAGTAATAGCCTTTTGCCGTACTCTCGTCTGTTTTTCGAGTGGTGTACCAGGCAATAAAAGCAACTAAAAGTGTAAACCCTACAAAAGATATAATGGATAGTAGTCCCATATTAATTAGTTTTTAATTCTTAGTTTAATGATGCCGCAGGCTGGTAGGTCTATTTCTAAAAGCCCTTTAAATAATTTAAATTCTTGTTCTTTTATAAATTCGCCTTTGCAGTTAAACAGTCTTCCGTTATACGTTGAAATATTAGTATCTATTTTTAGTATGACATGGGTCGATAATTTGCCATTAATGATATCTATATTACTAAATTTTGTCTTAATGGGCACTACATAATCATCATATACTCCTATAATTAACGCGTCTTTTTTGGAGACCTGTTGAATAGGATAGTTCGCTAGTGGTCCTGAGGGCACAAACAGGCCTGTGGTAATTAACCTTTTATTAGCATTCCAATAATTGGTGTAAAATGTAATCATTTTTAAATGATCTTCGGGAATGTTTTTTAGTTTAACTGAAATTTGAGGCACTCCAAATAATGTATTTACCATTTGCAATGCTGCTACCTCAACATGTTCTTCGTTATGCCAAGTAATCATATCGGAATGTACGGCGGTATTTCCTGCTAGTAATCTTAAATCGGCAATTCGAGTTCTATTCATAGTGCCATCTCCTGGACAATCGAAAGCACGAAACATATTACCGTATTTTCGCATCGCAGGCCCTGTATATTTTTGTCTAAACTCTACAAATATTTCAGGATTTATTTTCCTTAATGTTTTTATGACATCTGAAAGTAATTGGTCTACCGCTTCATTTATAGAGTGGAAATCCATATCACTATTTTTTTCTTTTTCCGTCTCTGGATACCACTTAAAATCGTCTATAAAATCCAGTTTAAACCCATCTATTTTCCAGTTTATAAGCGCCGACTTATAGGTGTTTATTAGGTAGGTTCTTACCTCTGGGTAGCGCGGATCGAAAACAGGTGCCCAACGATGATTTTCGGTTAAAAATTTGCCTTTAAATTGTTGGTAGGCTTTCGATTTCTTTCCGCAAAACGGGACAGCATACCATAATCCTATTTTCATTCCAGTAGCATGAATATCTTTAACAAATGCACTCATTTTAGACAAGCGTTCTGGTTGCCAATCTCCAGTATAATCATACCCTCTATTATTGTCGTTGGTTTGCCACCCATCGTCTATAATAATCGCTTTATAACCTATATCGTGTGCTATTTTGCATTCGCTTATTAACACTTCTTCATTAAGATTTTGATGAAATTGATACCATGTAGAATACAATGGTGTTTTTGCTATTTCTGGCACATGAACAGGTTCTAGCGGTGTAAACGTTTCCCACCATTTAGAAACTTCATATAATGCCTGAGAAAAATGTTTTTTACCAGAATCTACCCTTATTTGCATATTAAAATGCTTCATTTTAGAGTGTCGTTCTAAAAACAGCGTAATGTGGCAATAATAACAATCGTCTTCTTCTCTTATTCTGGCATTTAAGGCAAGTTTATTTATGGCATTAGAGCAGGCAAAAGTATGTGCATTAGAATCGTCATGACCAAACAAGGTTATTACTGGTGAATCGATAGAGATTCGAGATTCCATGTCGTCAATCTCCCAATCGGCTTGGATGCGCTTAGAAAAATCTGATGAGGGTTTCCAAACCCCTTTAATATTATGTGCTGGAATTTTCCATTTTAAGGTTATTGGTTTCGGGAGGGCTTGAGTATTCGCTTTTATATCGACATTAAATACTTTTACGCCATCGCTATTAAAAATGGTATTCACATCGACACTAAAATTATCTGAATTTTCAGTGAAGACCTGAATATCGTTCTCTATAATTTGATAGTGTTTATTATTCATGGGCATAATCAATAAAATATTTAATGCTTTGGGGGCTTGTTATTTTTTTGTTTTAAACCTGAATTCGATTTAAGGATTTAGTATGAAAAAGCCGTTAAATTGAGTGATTTTCCAAAGTGAAACAAAGAAAAATGGTTGCGAAATTAGACTTATGATTGAAAATTGACTGGTCTTCGCTACCTTTTCTATCGAAAATGACTCTTAACAGAGGTAAATTTTCTTATGTCGAACTCAGGCTTTAAAATTCTATTTATTTTACAATCAGATCGTTAACATTATGTAAAAGCCAAGTCCCTAATGAACTTGACTTTTACACAAAAATCTAAAAAAAACTAACTTAAATACGATTTTGTAATAAAAACATTAAAACCCTGGATTTTGATTAAGGTTTGGATTGGCATCAATTTCAGAATTAGGAATCCAGACCAGTTCGTGTTTTCCCATTTGAAATGTCCCACCAGATATAGATTTTGGATGGTACGTTTGCGACCCATTTGTAACGTGTAATGATGTTGCTCCCAAATAGTCGTCGGCTAAATTCCAACGTACTAAATCGAAAAAACGATGACCTTCTCCTGCTAACTCCATGGCTCTCTCATCGATTATCGCTTGGCGCATCTCGGCTTGGCTTAATGTTGTCGCTATTGGAGACAACCCAGAACCTGGTCGTTCTCTTACCGTATTTACAAAAACACCCGCTTGGCTTGTTTG
>CALDCO010000219.1 GCA_937937185.1 uncultured Flavobacteriaceae bacterium | reverse complement strand
GTAAGTACCGCAGTACGGACTGCTTCATTACCACAATCGTCTGCTATGGTATAGTTAACAGTAAGTGTGCCACCAGCGCCACAAGCACCAGTAGTATCTAGGTTATCAAAATCATAATCTGAAGTAATAACATATTCAGCGGTAGTATTACATTCATCGGTAGCGCAATTAGTAAGTGCGTCTATATTATCTTGGTTCCATTGGTCTGCCACCGTTTCATTATCGGTACCCGCACATTCAATAGATTGATCGGTTACGCCATTACAGAGTTCTAAATCTGGAGGTGTGGTATCTTCAAGAGTAAGTGTCGCAGTTCGTGTTGCTTCATTACCACAATCGTCAGCGATAGTATAGTTAACGGTAAGTGTTCCACCTGCTCCACAGGTACCGGTTGTATCTAAGTTATCAAAATCATAATCAGAGCTCACTACAAATGTAGCAGATGTATTACAATTATCTGTAGCACAGTTAGTAAGTGCATCAATATTGTCTTGATTCCATTGGTTAGCGATCGTTTCATTATCTGAACCGTTACATTCAAGGGATTGATCGGTTACGCCATTACAGAGTGATAAATCTGGCGGCGTTGTATCCTGGATAGTTATAACTTGTACATAATCTGCAATTTCTCTTCCGCAAGCATCAGAGAAAGACCAAGTGTTGGTATAGGTTCCATTTATATTACAAGTAGAACCATCTGATACGAATTCTCCTGCTGTTTTAATAGGGACTAGGCTTGGACAATCAGCAACAGGTGATAATAGCTGCGCATCTTCTAATCCTTGGGTATCATCACATTCTAAAGTGACGTTTAATTCGTTTGGACTCGTGATCCAATTTGCCGCATCAGGTTCATTAATATTAACAATTGTTTTTGAATTATCACTAAAGCCACATTCATCAAAGTCTCCAGAACTTAGATCTCGATTAAAAAGAACATTAGTAATTCCATCATATGTAGCTATGGCTTGAGACTCTATGGTATCTATACACATTTCAGCTTCAAGAAAATAACACCGACTTTGTAATCTAACTTGATAATCGTAGATAACTGTCTCTCCCTCTTCTAATAAATTATTTACAATTCTAAAGACTAAAGCTCTATTTGTAGGGTTATAATTATAGGTTACTCCAGTAGGCAAGCCAGTAATAGGTTCTATTAATTCATAGCCTTCAGGTAAATTATGTCTTACTCTGGGAGTTCTTGCCCCGTCATTTCCAGAATTAGTGAGTTGAGTGGTATAGGTTATAACATTATCATTTGGGTTATCGGAAGGCGTTACAGTGCTTGGAGATGCCGTATGAACAAAAGGGTCTAAATTAGGCGCAATAACTTCTATGGCTGCTCCTAACATATACAAACCATAAGTTTCTTGATCGGAGGTTAATCTTAATGTAAAATCAATATTATTGTTGGGAATGATCGCATTGTTAGTATTATCTAATTCGAATAATGCTGAATCGAAACCTAAGGTATTAGTACTCGCTGGGTTTCTATCAATAAAGTTGTCGTCGCCTGGTTGAGGCGTGGTAATTCGGCTATTAAAAAAGTTATCTGCAGATCTGTTTGGTACTGCAATGTCTTGAAATGTGCCAGTAGCGTCTTCTACTTGAAGTCTATCTCCAGCAAGCGATCTATCACCTTCTAGAGCACCTAAAGCTATATTTACATTTACAGGACCAAAAGGTCTTGTTCTAAACCCATCAAATACGATAGGGAAAGAATTTTGACTTAGGGTAACATTCGCATAACCATCAAATATGGTAACATTTCTTAACTCTTCTTCAGGACTTTCATAGACTACTATTAATTGCCATCCTCCTGATGCACCAATACTAGATAACCCATCATCTGAAAGTAAAGACCCAATCTTACTCTCCACATTAGCAACTTGGTAAGTACCAAAAGGATTCGTTAAACCCTGAACTTGAGAAGTAATATCTTTAACACAAACATAGGGCTCATTTTCAAAATTAGTATCTCTTCCTCTAAAAATGACATCATCTGCTGCTAACGTAGTGTAACTAGTTTCTCCTGGGAGTCTTAATTTAACATCTGAAAAGACCCAATTAGGCTGGTTATCTACCCCAGCAGGCTGATCTTTGTCGGCCGCTGCCCAATATAAAAATACCCTATTAATAGATACACAGGTATCATCAGTAAAAGGATTTCTTAAGTTCGCACTACTAGAGTTAAACGTAGTAGGGTCGGAGTCTATATCAACATAGACCATATTTACAGCATTATTATTTAGTTCGCCATTATAAGCTTGTGTTCTATCTAGAGAAACAGTGTTGTTACTAATTAGTAATAGGTCACCTTTTACATTTTCGTTATAACGTGGTGTAAAAGGAGTTTGAATTTGTGAGAATGCATTTATACTCACAAAAACTAAAATTAACGTAGATAATAAGTATCTAACAGATAAGGGGCTATGCTTTTTCATAAGAAAAATTAGATTTTTTGAAATAGATTTAGTTAATGTTTTTAGGGTCCAGAACAGGGACTACTAATTTCATTTTTTCTATTTCGTTAGTAATTGGGTTGGTTATTAAAATGTTACTACAGTTCCAAGTAGATAATTTTGTGTTTCGAGGAACCGTAGTTTTTACATAAAAAGTTTTAGTTTTACCGGGTTGAACCACTAAGTTGTTTATTTGAGTGGTTTTTGAATTGTCGTAAAAGCTTAAATCGATATCTGCATACTCTTTCTGTTCATCACACTTAAAACTTTCAGAAGTAATATTGAAATTTTTAATTGTTTTTGAAGTATTTTTAACTTCTACTAAATAAAATGAGTCTTTATCCGAATTTGGAACTCTACTGTAATCTATAACAGACATGTTCGTTAAGGTTTTGCTTTTTTTATTGAACACGACATGATCGTTAGAATGTAGATTATTTGCAGAAGGTTTGAATCTATTCTGACCAAAAGAAAACTGTAAAGAAATTAGTAATAAAAAAAAGAATGCTTTTTTCATAATATATTTAATTGTGTACGAGTGGTACTTTTTAGCTTTATATTTCTAGCATTATACAATTAAACTTAAATCATTATGACAACATATTATTTTTAGAAGGGTTACTGTAATAGTAGTATAGCCTTAAATTTTAGGTTGTTTTAGTTTGGGATTTGAGTTTATATTGTCTAATAGCATTAACAAATCAACAAGTATTTAAACATTTATTCAAAAAAAAGAGTTAAATCACTTAAAAATTCGATCAAAAGACAATAATAATTAAAAATTCGACAAAATGCAAAAAAAATCGATTAAAAACACAAAGGTTCTAAGACTCATACGGCATGCTAAATCTTCATGGAAGCATGATTTACAAGATATTGCACGTCCGTTAAAGCAAAGAGGGATCGATGATTCAAATTTAGTAGCCAACCATTTATTTGTTAAGGGTTTTAGTACTCATTTAATTTTGTCAAGTCCAGCAGTAAGAACACAAAAAACAGCACAAATTTTTATTAATCGATTGTGTTTAGAAAACGTTAAATTTGAGTTGCGGGACGAATTGTATGATTTCTCGGGAGAAAATTTATTAAGCACTATTAAAAACACAAATGATGCTATTCATGATCTTACGATTTTTGGTCATAATAATGCGTTAACCAACCTAGTTAACACTTTTGGCAATATTCGCATTGATAATGTGGTGACCTCTGGTTATGTAGAAATTTCTTTTTCTACAGATTCTTGGCGTAATATAAATAATGGAATTACCAAACGAATAGTCTTTCCAAAAGATTTAAAAGCTAACATGTAATCGATATATTTGTTGAAGAAAAAGAATGGAATGATAAAGTTGAAAAACAAAAAATATCAATATATAAATCGAGAGCTAAGCTGGCTTCAGTTTAATGCTAGAGTGCTTCAAGAAGCGTCTGATGAACTTGTGCCCTTAATTGAACGCTTGCGTTTTTTAGGAATTTTTTCTAACAATTTAGACGAGTTTTTTAAAGTGCGATATGCAACAATTAAGCGTATAGATGAAGCAGGAAAAGCAGGTAGAAACCAATTAGGTGGTATTAAAGCTTCTGATTTATTAGAGAGAATTACTCAAACGGTAATTAAACAACAGGCCGAAAGTTTAAAAATATTAAAAAGAATTCAAAAGGCTTTAATTAAAGAATGTATTCATATTGTTAATGAGAATGAACTTAATAGCGCTCAGCAAGACTACATTAAAGATTACTTTATACAAAAGGTAAGTCCTGCTTTGGTAGTTATTATACTTGATGAAAACAAAGAATTACCTAGCCTTAAAGATCACGTGGCTTATTTAGGCATAAATATGTGTTTAAAATCGGGATTAAATCAATATGCATTAATCGAGATTTCCAAAACCATGGATCGTTTTATTGTATTGCCCAATGAAGGTGATAAAAATTATATTATCATGCTGGATGATCTTTTAAGGTATTGTTTAAATGATATTTTTAACATATTCGATTATTCATCCATTAGCGCCCACATGATTAAGATTACCAGAGATGCTGAGTTAGATTTAGAGAGCGATTTGAGCAAAAGTTTTATGGAGAAGATTAGCAATAGTGTAAAGGAAAGGCAAGAAGGCGCTCCTGTTCGTTTTGTTTACGACCAAACAATAGATAATAAAACACTTGCTTTTTTTAAGTCTAAAATGGGAGTAGAGCAAACCGATAGTGTGATTCCTGGGGGGCGTTATCATAACAGAAGAGACTATATGAAATTCCCTAGCTTGGGAAGAAAAGATTTGCTCTATAAAAAAATTACGCCATTACTCATTAAAAATTTAAGCCTTGAAGAAAGTATTTTTGAAGCGATTGCTATTAAGGACTATTTACAGTACACGCCCTATCACACATTTTCTTATACGGTAAAATTTTTAAGAGAAGCCGCCTTAGATCCCAAAGTAAAAACAATTAAAATTACCATATATCGATTAGCTCGTATTTCGCACATAGCAAGTTCTTTAATTAATGCTGCAAAAAATGGTAAAAATGTAACGGTCGTTATGGAAATTCAAGCACGTTTCGATGAGCAAGCCAATATAGATTATGCTGAACAAATGCAAAGAGAAGGGGTGAATTTAATTTTTGGAGTTCAAGGATTGAAAGTGCATAGTAAAATTTGTGTTATTGAAAGAAAAGAAAAAGATAAGCTAAAACGATATGGTTTCATAAGCACAGGTAATTTTAATGAATCTACAGCGAAAATATATACCGATTATACCTTGTTTACTTCAAACTCTAAAATTTTAAAAGACTTAAATAAAGTATTTGATTTCTTTGAAGTTAATTATAAAGTGAGTAGATACAAACACATCGTTACGTCTCCGCATTACACTAAAACTATTTTTTACAAATTAATAGACAATGAGATCGCTAATAAACGAGCCGGAAAACCAGCTTACATTAAACTAAAAATGAATAGTATCTCTAGCTATAAAATGATTAATAAATTATATGAAGCAAGTGCTGCAGGAGTGAAAATTAATATGATTGTTAGGGGCATTTGTTGTTTGGTTCCAGGAATTAAAGGCTTAAGTGAAAATATTAAAGTGGTAAGTATAATCGATAAGTTTTTAGAGCATACGCGATTGTATATATTCTGTAATAATGAGATGCCAAAAGTGTATATTTCTTCGGCCGATTGGATGACGCGTAATGTAGATTATAGAGTTGAAGTGAGTTGCCCTATTTACGACCCAGACATTAAGCAAGAACTTATAGATACTTATGATATTTGCTGGAGCGATAACACTAAGGCCAGAATACACAACATTACTCAAGATAATAAGTACATACGCAATAAAGAAAAACCCATACGATCGCAATTTGTTACTTACGATTATTTAAAAAATAAGCTAGACCAGTAATGCTAAAAATTAAAAAATACGCTGCTATTGATATTGGTTCTAATGCGGTAAGGCTTTTGGTATCAAATATTATAGAAGAAAAAGGAAAACCTACTCGGTTTAAAAAGAGTTCTTTGGTAAGAGTGCCCATTCGTTTAGGCGCAGATGTTTTTTTAAAGGGTAAAATTAGTAAAGAAAACACAGCTAGAATGCTAGATACAATGTATGCCTTTAAACTATTAATGAAGTCGCATAAAGTCGCTAAATATAAAGCCTGTGCCACATCTGCAATGCGAGAAGCTGTTAATGGTACTGAGCTTGCCGAATTAATTTTAAAAAAGACCGATTTAAAAATTGATATTATTGAAGGCGAGGAAGAAGCAGCGATTATAGCGGCAACCGATTTACACACATTTATTGATGCAAATAAAACCTATTTGTATGTCGATGTTGGTGGCGGAAGTACAGAGTTTAGTATTATTCACAATGGCAAAAAGAAGACCTCTAAATCTTTTAAAATAGGAACCGTTCGTTTGTTAAATGATATTGTTAAAAAAGAGGATTGGGAATTATTAGAAATTTGGGTAAAATCTAACACCAAAGCGTACGATAAAATAGAAGTTATTGGTTCGGGGGGAAATATAAATAAGATATTTAAAATATCGGGCAAAGCGGCAGGCAAACCCTTAACTTATTTTTACTTAACCTCCTATTATAATTTATTGCAAACCTATTCTTATGAAGAACGAATTTCTGAACTCGATTTAAATCAAGATAGAGCAGATGTTATTATTCCTGCCACACGAATTTACCTATCGGCAATGAAATGGAGCGGAGCAAAAGATATTTATGTGCCCAAAATTGGTTTGTCTGATGGTATAATTAAAAGCATACACCACGATACAGTAAACTCTCATTCAGTGTTTTAATTTTAAAGTTTCTATTGAATAACCTCCCCACGAAGTATAATTATCCGCACTATTTTATTTAGAAAAGCGGCAATGTTTACTAACCATGTATTGTTTTTGACGAGCTTAAATTGGTCATTATTTTTGCTTCAAAATCTAATAAATCCTGCCATTTTTTATCCACCTCTTTCTTGTCTCCATATTGTCTGGCAAATTTTAAAAACATGGTGTAATGGTTGGCTTCACTAATCATTAAATCTCTATAGAATTTGGCTAAGGTTTTATCTTCTAATGCTTCCGAAAGCAGTCTAAACCGTTCACAACTTCTCGCTTCAATTAGTGCTGCATAAAGTAAACGATGAACCAATTGTGTACTGCGACTACCGCCTTTGGGGAAGAACGTAAGCAATTGTAAAACATAATCATCCCGTCGGTCTCTGCCCAATACCCAGCCGTTTTCTAAAAGTTTATCATGCACCAATTTAAAATGACTAATTTCTTCTTTTACTAGGGCTATCATTTCTTGCACAAGTTCTGTATATTCAGGAAAGCTAACTATTAAAGAAATGGCGGTACTCGCTGCTTTTTGTTCACAAAAAGCATGATCTATTAGGATGTCTTTAATATTTTTTTCTGCAATATTTACCCAGCGCGGGTCGGTTGGTAATTTTAATCCTAACATATCATTTCTATTGTGAAAATTATGTGTCTTAACTTTGTTTTAGCAGCTTAAAAAAGTTTAAAACACCTCTTATTACAAATCTAAATCAAAGGTTTTGCGCAACAACTCCAAATTAGCGTTTTTTTCTTTTAGTTTCTCATATTTTTCTTCAGGGGTGTAGGCATATTTTTTCTCTAATTCTTCAACAATAATAATCTCTAAACTAATATCATGGTTTTTAAGTGTTTTCCTAAGAAAATTTAATAAGTCGAATTGTTGCCGCTCTACTTCTACTTTATTGGTTTCATTGGGAAATTTTAAATGTATTGTACTGCCTTTTAATTGGGGCGTATCGATAGATAATATGGACGCTAAATTAAATTTTCCTTCTTTTTGTAAAGCATCAATAAACGTATTCCATGCTACAAGTAATTCCTCTTGCGAGAAAGGAAGTCTAGGTAAATCCTCTTCGTTAACGACCACTTCCATTTTTTTAATGAGGTGCTCTTTTTTTGCACGTATGCTACTTAATGATAACCCTGAGTTCGGTTTTTTTAGAGAATTTATTGTGATTTTCTTAGCACTTTCAGAAGGAGGAGCAGTATTTTTTTTATCACTAGAAGTTTCAGGCACAGGGGAAGCAATTGCAGCATTATTATCTGCTGTATTTTCATTGGCTAACGCCTTTTTTGCTATAGAAATGGGTTTAATGCCAATTTCTTTAAAATGAGAAGGGGGTATTATGTAATGCCTACTATTTTTTTTTTCTCCATCAAAAGTGATAGAGGCTAATTGCATTAAACAAAGCTCAACGAGGAGTCGTTGGTTTTTACTTGTTTTATATTTAAGGTCAGTGTCATTGGCTAAAGCAATGCCTTTAATTAAAAATTCCTGAGAGGCAGCCTTTGCTTGTTCTAAATATTTTGTTTTGGTATCTTCTCCTATTTCTAATAACTCAATCGTAGCGGGGTTTTTACAAACTAGTAGGTCTCTAAAGTGAGAGGCTAGTCCTGAAATATAATGTTGCCCATCAAAACCTTTAGAGAGGGTGTTATTAAACTGTAAAAGTAATTCAGGGATCTTGTTTTCTAAGATAAAACCAGTACTGGTAAAATAAGTTTCATAATCCAAGACATTTAAATTCTCAGTAACGGCTTGTCGCGTTAAGTTTTTTCCTGAGAAACTCACCACGCGATCAAAAATAGATAAGGCATCACGCATGGCACCATCGGCTTTTTGAGCGATAATATGAAGGGCATCATCTTCAGCAATGACGTCTTGTTCTTTAGCAATGTATTTTAGGTAGGCTTTAGCGTCTTTTACTGTAATTCTTTTAAAATCGAAAATTTGGCAGCGCGATAAAATGGTAGGAATTATTTTGTGTTTCTCAGTAGTTGCAAGAATAAAAATGCAGTGTTTTGGCGGTTCTTCTAAAGTTTTAAGAAACGCATTAAATGCGGCTTGCGATAACATGTGTACTTCATCGATAATATAGACTTTATACTTTCCAACTTGCGGGGGTATACGCACTTGGTCTGTTAAACTTCTTATATCATCTACAGAGTTATTTGAAGCGGCATCTAATTCAAAAATATTGAAAGCAAAATCTTCATCAGGTTTATTGGTTTCTTCCTGATTAATCATTTTAGCTAAAATACGTGCACAACTGGTTTTTCCTACACCCCTAGGACCAGTAAATAATAAAGCCTGAGCTAAATGGTTATTTTCAATCGCATTTAATAAGGTATTGGTAATCGCCTGCTGCCCCACAACATCTTTAAATGTTTGGGGTCTGTATTTACGAGCCGATACGACGAAGTGTTCCAAAATGATATGGCTTTTTTTATATCCAAAAAACGATCTGGATGTTTAAGTATTACAAATTTAAAAATAAGACTTTAAAAGCAGAATTAAGTGCGGTGAATTTATTCATAGTTATCAACAAGGAGCGTAAAGAATATAAATTCTTTATTTTATGGAATGTGCTAATTTAATTTATACTAATTTTGTTCCCAAGCAGATCGCCTTATCGCTTAGTACTAAATTTATTTTAGTAGTTAAGAGGAAAGTCCGGACACCATAGTGTAGCATAGTGGTTAACAGCCACCAATTGTAAAATTAGGAAAAGTGCAACAGAAAGTATGTACAGGTCATGCTGTAGTGAAATCCGGTAAACTCTATGCGGTGCAATGCCATGTAAACTAGTGCTTGAGCGTGCACGCGCGATGCTAGAGGGTAGGCAGCTAGAGACTATTGGTAACAATAGTTGTAGATAAATGATAAGGGCTTGAAAAAGTACAAAATCCGGCTTATAGATCTGCTTTTTTATATTTGCGCCCAGATGCTTCGGGGGGAAATCTCACGAATAAAACTAGAAATCTCTTTTTAAACCACTTCAGTAGTTACTCTTCTTCATTACTAGTGTTAACCTCAAAAAAACTAAAACTATTGCCGCCATAACTTTTAGTGCGCCTGTAATTATTTAAATGTGATAAACTAGTGTGCTTTGAGTGCTCTATTATAAGTAATCCTTTGTTTTCTAGTAAATTATTTTGAAACACTAATGCTGGAATTTTGGAGAATAGATCAACATCAAATTCGTAGGGGGGGTCTGCAAAAATTAAAGTTGCTTTTTGTTTCGATTTTTCTAGGTAGTTAAACACATCACTTTTTATAGTTTGAATAGGCATTTCAAAATCTTCAGCAATTTTATTAATAAATTTAATACAGCCATAATCTTGGTCTACACAGGTAATTTGCTGCACTCCTCTTGAGGCAAATTCATAACTTATATTCCCAGTCCCAGCAAATAAATCGAGTACAGAAATAGCATCAAAATAGTAGTTATTATTTAAAATGTTAAATAAAGCTTCTTTGGCCATATCTGTGGTGGGACGAACAGGTAGTTTTTTAGGTGCTGTTATACGCCTTCCTTTATATAAACCTGAGATAATGCGCATTAAAAACTATTTATTAATGTAAAGTTTGAATACGTACTGCTTGGAGTTTCTAAATAATTGTAGTGGTCTGCTCGTTCTCCAAAGCTCACATTACGAATGTATTTATAAGTCATGTCGTAGATGGCGTCATTCTTATTAATTTTTCCTAAAAAAACAAGTTCTAAAACCTCAGGATTTAAGTTTAATTGTTCGGTGGTAAATAATAGATAATAAATAAAGTCCTCTTTGGTTTTATATTCGAAAGTGTTATAAAACAATAATTTAT
Source organism: uncultured Flavobacteriaceae bacterium (assembly GCA_937937185.1). Lineage (GTDB taxonomy): Bacteria > Bacteroidota > Bacteroidia > Flavobacteriales > Flavobacteriaceae > JAHDGB01. The sequence continues at coordinate 8,206 of CALDCO010000219.1, read as the reverse complement.
GATCTCTAAATACGATAATTTCAAAATGCGAATCGTTTACATTTATATAGGCTTTTTGATCGTGTTCGTTGGCTTTAATTTCTTGTAAACTTTCAATTAAAATAGTAGAAAAATGCTTGTAGGTAAAACTGCCAAAACGGTCGTAGATATAGTTATTTATATTCACATAAGGAACATAAACATTTACAGCGTCGATAACCTTTATCTCATCGTAGGAAATAAAATCGGTTTTTAAAATTTTAGAGTTAAATTTTAAATAATCGGCTAAAAGGTCTTCTTTAAATAATGCTTTAGGCACGAGAGTCGCAAGCTCATTAACATAAATTAAGGTAACAGCATCAAAAGATTGGTTAAGCGCTTCTTCTTCGTCAAAGAGCAGTTGCAGTTTATCAAGGATTTGAAATGGTGTTTTTTTGTTAGTAGTAGGATGCGTTTTTAAATAAATAATGGTATTCGTTTCTCTATTTAATATGCAAAAAGAAAGTCCACTCAAACTAATTTGAATGGACAGCTCTTTATGTGTTTTTTCGCGCGTATTAATTTTTTGTTGGTACGTCATAAAGTTTAGGCCAATTACCTATTACTTTTACTTCTTCCATAGATCCTACATGAATGGTTTTACCATCTATTTCTTCAACAGAAACCACTTGGTTTTCTTTGTAAATATAATCAGGATTTTGATCATGCAACACTAGTTTTTTCAAAACAGAAGCTTGAAAAACGGCTTCTTTTTTATCTTCTTCACCAATAGCTCCTGCTTTTAAGGTAAATTTAGTGCCTTCGGGAGCAAAAGGAACGTTCATCATCGTTTTATATCTCGTAGAGTTTTTAAATAAAGAATCTCTAACAGAAACTTGATCCAAAGTATCTATAATTGTAATTTCTCTAGTCGTTTCTACACCACCGTAACGTTTAGTTAATTCTTCATCTATAATTGTGCTGTCTCTTCTTTGGGTAATAATAAATTTACCATTTTCAATAAAGTTTATTAACTCATTGTAATTATCTGTAAATTTTCCTTTACGTTCCCTAAACGCCAATTGCGAATCCCTAATATCCACTAAATTGTTAATTACTTTAGCATAACGCTTCTCTTTAACTTTATTAAATTGTATCTCGCCATATACCGACATAAAAGTAATATAAGCTAAAAATATAATTAAAATCCATAGAACCCCCATTAGAACAGGTTTAAACTTTATGGGAACATATTTATCAATTAACCAAACGATACCTACGGTAAGTAATATTACGGCGACAGTTATTAAAATTAGTGTTAGCATATTTTTAGTTATAATTATTAAATGGACTTTCGCAAATCTACAATTTTTTTTTAATCGTAAAAGACTATGTGAGCAAAAATCATTCATATCTTTGAACAAATGTTTATAACATACTTGCATTAATGACGCACTCGCAATTTTATTCGCTTATAATACAGCAATTTCCATTTAAACCAACCCCTAAGCAAGATATTTTATTACTTCAACTTTCTGAATTTATTTTTGCGGAGTCTCCTAATGCTATTTTTTTATTAAAAGGCTATGCAGGAACAGGAAAAACAACCGTAATTAGTACAGTAGTTACCAATTTGTGGAAAATAAAGAAAAGCGCCGTGCTAATGGCACCCACAGGGCGAGCTGCTAAAGTGATAGCAAATTATTCGGGGAAAGAGGCGTTTACCATTCACAGAAAAATATATTTTCCCAAGAAAGATAAAAGTGGGAGTGTGAAATTTGTATTACAACCTAATAGGCATAAAAACACCATTTTTATAGTCGACGAGGCTTCTATGATTCCAGATACTCCTGGCGAATCTAAATTATTTGAAAACGGGTCTTTATTAGACGATTTAATGCAGTATGTGTACTCTGGCCATAAGTGCAAACTTTTGTTAATTGGAGACACCGCGCAATTGCCTCCAGTGAAATTAGAATTAAGCCCAGCGTTAAATGAAAATACGCTTAGCCTTAACTATAATAAAACGGTTACAAAAATAGAGTTAGATGAAGTGATGCGTCAAGGACAAGAATCCGGCATTTTAGAAAATGCAACGCTCATACGCGACGCTTTATCCGATCACTTTTTTGATGCCTTTAAATTTAATATAGAGGGGTTTAAAGATATTGTAAGGCTTATTGAAGGGAATGAAATTATAGAAGCTATAAACGACGCTTATAGTGGTTTAGGTAGTGAAGAAACCGCAATAATTGTAAGAAGTAATAAACGTGCAAACTTATACAACCAACAAATACGTAGCCGGATTCTATTTAATGAAAACGAACTTTCTTCGGGAGATTATTTAATGGTGGTTAAGAATAATTATTTTTGGTTAAAACCTACAACAGAAGCAGGGTTTATTGCTAATGGAGACATTATTGAAGTTTTAGAAATCTTTAGTATTAAGGAACTATACGGTTTTCGTTTTGCTGAGGTAAAAGTAAGAATGGTAGACTACCCTAAGATGCGACCTTTTGAAACCGTATTATTGTTAGATACGATATCTGCAGAGACGCCTTCGTTAACCTATGAAGATTCTAACAAACTTTACCAAGAAGTGATGAAAGATTTTGATGACGAAGGCAGTAATTACAAGAAGTTTTTAAAAGTAAAAGGCAGTAAGCATTTTAATGCGTTACAGGTTAAATTTTCTTATGCCATTACTTGTCATAAATCTCAAGGCGGACAATGGCATACGGTGTTTGTAGAGCAACCCTACCTACCTAATGGAATTGATCGCGATTATTTGCGATGGCTATATACAGCCATAACGAGAGCCAAAGAAAAATTATATCTTATAGGCTTTAAAAATGACGCTTTTATTGAAGCATAAGTTTTTTCTGTGCCTTTATTTACAAATTTTATTGAAAGTTTGCACTTAACATCGCCTAATTTATGATTATAAAATTATATTTTTGATATGTTAAATTTTAACAACACCAATGAAAATAATAGCAATGATACCTGCACGATATGGTGCAACACGATTTCCAGCAAAATTAATGCAAGATTTATCTGGAAAGTCTGTGATTACAAGAACGTATGAAGCCACTAAGGCGACCCAGCTATTTAATGAGGTTTTTGTAGTGACCGATAGCACTATCATTTTTGAAGAGATTGAGGCCATTGGCGGCAAAGCGATAATGAGTATTAAAACTCATGAATGTGGTAGTGATCGTATTGCTGAAGCCGTTGAGTTTATGGATGTTGATATTGTTGTTAATGTTCAAGGTGATGAGCCATTTATTGAAATAGAATCATTAAAAAAATTAATACAAGTATTTAAAGACGATACATCATCTCAAATCGATTTGGCCTCTTTAATGGTACAACTAAAAGATGCAGAAGAAATAAAAAATCCTAATACGGTTAAAGTTATAACAGATCAAGAAAACTGTGCGCTGTATTTTTCTCGCAGTCCAATACCATATCCTAGAGATAAAAGTGTTGAGACTAAATACTATAAACACAAAGGAATATACGCTTTTCGTAAAGCGGCGTTATTAGATTTTTACCATTTGCCAATGAAAGCACTTGAAGCCTCAGAAAAAATAGAATGCATTCGTTATTTAGAATATGGCAAGCGCATTAAAATGGTAGAAACAGATGTGCAAGGTATAGAAATAGATACTCCTGAAGATTTAGAACGTGCTAAGAAACTTTGGAAGTAAAATTGGATAGAGAATATAAAAACATTAGAGTTATTGGGTTTGATGCAGATGACACCCTATGGATTAATGAAATTTATTTCAGAGAAGCAGAAGCCTTAATTGGTCAATTATTGAGTTGTTATGAGACGCAAAATAAAATAGAACAAGAGCTTTATAAGGTAGAAATAAAAAACCTGTCCACTTATGGTTATGGTATAAAGGGGTTTATCCTTTCTATGATAGAAGTGGCTTTAGACATTTCTAATTATGAAGTTTCAAATAAAACCATAGAAAAGATATTAAATATAGGAAAGCAGATGCTCAACAAACCAGTTGAGTTATTGGAAAATGTAGAAAGAGTATTAACTTTGCTTTCAGAAAATTATAAATTAATAGTTGCGACGAAAGGGGATTTATTAGATCAAGAGCGTAAATTAGAAAAATCTGGCTTGCTAAAATATTTTCATCATATAGAAGTACTTAGTGATAAAAAAGAAGAAAATTATATGAAGCTTCTTAAGCATTTAGAGATAGAACCAGAACATTTTTTAATGATTGGTAATTCATTAAAGTCAGACGTTTTACCTCTGGTAAATATTAAATCAAATGCCATTCATATTCCCTTTCATACCACTTGGGAACATGAAATAGTAAAAGAAGAAGAAAAGCGTAATAAGAAATATAGAACATTAAATAATTTAGAAGCTGCGCTAGAATTATTAATCTAAATAATGCTACAGCTTAACGACTATGTTTGAAATAATGTCATTATTTTAAGCATATTTAACAATAATTTTAAACATTGTACGATGTTTATACTTAGAAATAGAAATAATAATAAATGAGTTATAGAAATTTCCCAATGGTGCCTAGAGTCGTTTTTGGACGCGGCAGTTTTAGTCAATTAGGAGATATAATAGAACCTAAACGTTTAAATACTAATGCACCTTTTATATTTTTGGTAGACGATGTCTTTAAAGGCAATGCATGGTTAACTTCTAGAATTCCTTTAGCTTATGATGATAAGCTCTACTATATTTCTGCAAAAGAAGAACCAAAGACATCTGGAATAGATGCTTTAGTAGAAGAAATAATATTAAAACACAAAGCACACCCCTCTGGAATTATTGGAATTGGAGGTGGCAGCATTTTAGATACGGCTAAAGCTGTGGCCATAATGCTTACTAATAAAGGCGAATCTAAAGATTATCAAGGATGGGATTTAGTAAATAACCCGGCAACTTATCATGTAGGCATTCCCACGATTTCTGGTACTGGCGCTGAGGTATCTAGAACCACCATTCTTACTGGACCTGAACGAAAATTAGGTATCAATAGTGATTATACCCCTTTCGATCAAGTAATATTAGATCCAGAACTTACTAAAGATGTCCCAAAAGACCAATGGTTTTATACTGGAATGGATTGTTTTGTTCATTGTGTAGAATCGTTAAATGGCACTTACCTCAATGCGTTTAGTAAATCTTATGGAGAGAAATCGTATGAGCTTTGTAAAGAAATATTTTTAAGCGATACCCTGTCCAAAGAAGAAGCTGAAGACAAACTCATGATGGCAAGTTGGCACGGAGGAATGAGCATTGCGTATTCTCAAGTGGGTGTTGCTCATGCCTTAAGTTATGGTTTGTCCTTTTTGTTGGGCACAAAACATGGTATAGGAAATTGTATTGTTATAGATCATTTAGAGGCTTTTTATCCAGAAGGTGTTAAGTTGTTTAAACAGATGAAAGCAAAGCATAATATTAATTTACCTCAAGGTATTTGTGCACATTTAAGTGATGCAGAGTTTGATATAATGATTAACGTGGCTTTAAGTTTAGAACCTTTATGGGAAAATGCTATTGGTAAAAACTGGAAAAAAACAATTACCAGAGACCGGTTAAAAGCATTATATCAAAAAATGTAATATGCGTTGGCTAGCTAAGTTAATTTATTTTAAAGTTTTTGGCTGGAAAATAATGGGGAATACTAATTTTTCTCAAGACACCATAAAAAAAGCAGTTATAATTGGCGCTCCACATACTAGTAATTTAGATTTTATAGTTGGCTTATTTCTCAGAAAAATTACTAGAACCAAAACTAATTTTATTGGCAAAAAAGAGTTATTTATATGGCCTTTTGGTTTCTACTTTAGAGCAGTTGGAGGGATACCAATTGATAGGGTTTCTGGTCAAGATAAGGTAGAAACCATAGCAAAATTATTTAATGATAAAAAAGAGTTTCGATTGGCCTTGTCTCCTGAGGGAACAAGAAAAAAAGTAGATAAATGGAAAACTGGTTTTTATTATATTGCTAAGGCTGCTAATGTTCCAATTATTATGTTCACGTTTGATTACAAAAATAAATTGAATACGATTTCTGAACCGTTTTATCCTACTAATAATATTGAAGCAGACTTCAACCAAATACATCATTTTTATAAAGGAATTTTAGGCAAAACCTCTGAGTTTTCTTGAATGCGATATGTTTTTTAATCGTATTTATATGTATTTTATCGATAAAATTGTACTTAAACGATTTTTTTATAACTTTTAATCGTATTTATTTGCGTTTTATCATAATTTCATTATCTTGGCATTAAGTTTGAATATTTACTTTTGTAGTAAGTGAATGAAACATAAAGTAAACTGTGCTAGTCCCTAAAAAGAAACATTCAATACTACTTACTAATTTAGGCTATTTCGAAAGAAATAGCCTTTTTTGTTTCTCTTTAATGAAAAAAAGGATAGGTCATTTTTTTTGAAGGTAGAGTATTAAGCACCTGTACTAAACGAAAAAAAAATTTGTCCTGCCGATGACTATCAACATCACATCATACCAAAAATAATGATTTTCATATCGGTTCGGCTATGATTTAGTAGTGGAAAATGTCAGCAGGACTTTTCCGCCGTAGCCCGAATCTTTTTATAAAGCTACGGATTTCCGTTTGGGAAATCAGTAGCAATGAATTATTGCAACAATGTAAAAGTAATACCCAACGTTTTTTCCATCCGAGTTAGCTTTTCTCTAATATTGCTATGTCCAGCCGCACTCAACTGTTACTGGACAGAAAATATTCGCACATCATCAATCGCATACCATTGTTCAAATTGGTTTGCTTCTGGTTCAGGGTAGTTATGCATGTTGCCACAGACGATTACGGAGTTGAGAAGTCGTGAATCCATCGTGTCTGTGCCTAGCCAATCAATGAAACGACTCTCACCCAAGAGTTGATCATCATACCAGATCATGAGACTTCCATCAGTGATGCCTGGTGCAGAATTGAGCTTCATACGCATTCCGATTTTATGCCACTGTCCATCGCCAAAAGTTTCTGCCCAGCCCAATCGATCGCCACCATCATTTGCGATAAAACCTTGGATGCCGCCACTGCCATTATCACTACAGAGGTAATTCGTTGTTTGAGGAGCACAGCGATTAGCACCAGTTAGAAGGGTCCATTCGTTAGCGTTATTGCTTGCCCACGCCATTATGTTTGTAAACGTCAACGGGCCATAGCCACCATTTGAGCCAAAGGTAGAAGAGAAACTTCCTTCTTGACGATGCCCTATGCGAAGTATCTTTGCACTGTTTTGACCATGACCAGATTCGAGGAGGTGCCAACGATAATTTGGTTGGAACTTAACCCACATCTCGACATAAAGATCCTCATAGCCCTGATCAAATTTCTTTGTCAAAAGGATATCAGATCCCCACTGTCCGGAGTTGCCAAAGGATTCGTCATAGAGTTTCAGGGCTTTCCCAGTACCACCACGAGCCTGTTCCATACTAAGTTGGAAGTTCGCTTCAAGGTTTGGGTCATTGTCATCGACAGGGTGGAAGCGATCATTTCCTACTTGTAATGATGTCCATCCTTCGATAGTACTACAACTTCCATCTTGGGTGTTACAAGAGTAATTGCCTGTAGGATTCTCAAAATCATTCTGTGCATCAAAGTTATCTTCAAAGATAGAAGTCAGTTTAAGTGATTGAAGTTCTGTTGGGATATTTGAGATTGTATCTGATACTACTGAACTAGGTTTATCGTTGTTACAAGAAGAAAAGAATAGAATGGAAAGCCCCAAAAGAACTATATATAGAGAAAAAACTGAGTATTTCATGAAATGTTTTATAAGATTTTAAATAAAGATTATTATTTTACGCTTTAGAACAAAACGAAAAAAAATGAAGTAAATTGCTTATTATTAGCCTATTGTGTGGAGGTAAAATAATAGACGCTAATTTAGGGATGCTCAAAATGTTGGGTAATTGAAAAGTATTTTCAGTGTTATTTTTCACTTTGTTCGAAACGAAATGATAATTTTGAGAGTTATCTCTTTACTGAAAAAACATAGCAAAGATCTTAAAATTTGTAACCACCATGCAGTTAGCATGTATTTTGGTTATTGTTATAGACCTTTAATCTTTATTTAATTTTTCATTTTCTTTTTGCACTTTGTCATATTCGTAAATATTATGTATCAATAAAGGAATTGCTATGACAATGGCTACGATTAAAATAATGGTTATTTTATATAAGTTCAATGGTAAGGATTTTT
>CALDCO010000218.1 GCA_937937185.1 uncultured Flavobacteriaceae bacterium | reverse complement strand
GGATTTGCAATGTGTTGAAATGCTAAAATCACTAAAACAGGAATGATCATAATCTTAACTATTTTATTTTGAGCAGTATGTAATAGTTGTTGAAAAAAAAGACAATATCAGAAATTGAAATGTAGAGAGATAAAAAATGTTTTTACTACCATCAATAACTCTATTGCTAAGAATTAGTATAATACACCATCTATAACATACCTATTCTTAAAACCTATATTTTTATTTGCCGGTCTATTTGTTGGTCTAATGAGATAAAGGTTTCCGTTCTAGAAACGCCATTTATAGATTGAATTTTTTCGTTTAATAGGTACATTAAATGTGAATTATCTTTACTTAGTATTTTTATTAAAATACTCCAATTTCCTGTAGTATAATGGCATTCAATAACTTCGGGTATTTTTTTTAATTGTTTTACAGCTTCAGGATTACTTACTGCTTTTTCTAAAAAAACACCTACAAAAGCCATAGTTGTATAACCTAAAATTTTTGGATTAATTATAAATTTTGAACCCGAAATGAGCTGCGATTTTTCTAGTTTGCGAAGCCGTTGGTGTATAGCAGCTCCAGAAATACCAACTTGTCTAGCAATTTCAAGTATAGGTGTTCTCGCATCTTCCATTAGAGAACGAAGTATTTTTTTATCAATACCATCTATATGTATGTTTTGATTTACAATTTTCATATATTATGCTTTACCTCTATTTTAAACTCAAATTTCATGAGGCTAGAGCGACCATTCCTTTACAAGCGGATTTATTCACTATAAAAGTAATAAAATAACAATTAACTTCTCAGGCTCTAAGTTCATGGCGCTATAAAATATTTTTTTGGTGTTTAGTTAAGTGAATGATAAAGGCTTAAAATTTCTATTTTAACAAAAGAAAATCGAATTAAAGAATACGATTGATAAGGTTTTTCTTTCCAAACTCAAAAAACAATCTTTTCTAACCGCACACGAATTATGAATATATTATCATATTTTCTTAGTGAACGAAAATAATACTACTAAATAAATAACGAATTTATTGGTATTTAAGCGAATAATTGATGATTTGATAGTCTTCATAGTTTATTTTTAATGTTATTCAATGGATTCTAAATAGGATCGATGCTATCGTGCATTAAAGTATGGTAGTCAAAATAATATTTAGGCTAATTTGGATGTGATTAAAATTGTTGTAAAAAAATAAATTTAAAACTATGAAAATAAACTACATTTCTTTAAGGTTGCTTTTAGCTGTGTTATTATTGTTTTCTTCGTTTTCTTATGCTCAGAATGAATTGTTCATTTCTGAAACTGGAAACGATAATAACAGCGGAACAATTAACGAACCATTAGCCACATTAATTGGGGCAAGAAACAAAGCACGACAAGTGGGAGCGCGCACTATTTGGATAAGAGGTGGGCGTTATAATTTTGATAAAACTTGTACTCTAGGCGCTCAAGATAACGGCATTACCATTAGTGGCTATAGAAACGAAAACGTCATTTTTGATGGTAGTATATTTACAGAAGCGCAAGATTTTAAAACGGTTACTAATCAACAATTATTAAATAGATTACATCCAAATGCCAAAGGAAAAGTAAAATCTGCGGTTATTCGAGATAAAGAGTTAATAGAAATTTTGAGTCAAAATACCGCTCAAATATCTATCGATGATGAAATGAAAACCTTAGCGCGTTTTCCAAATATTGGATTCACTCACATCGACAGGAATTCTATAGATATAAGCCAAGAAAAGCATAATACCGATGGCACGCACAATAACCCTACAGGTGGGACATTTAAAATCACAGATAATATAAATGCAAGCAAGTGGGGAGAAGAAATTAAAAGAACAAAGGCGGTACAGGTAACAGGCTATGTTTCTGCCGAGTGGTTAAGCGAAGACCATGAACTACACTCTGTAAACAACTCGGGTGTATTTAGGTTTGTAAGTGGCACTAGATATGGTTTGGATGAATTAAGAGCCAGACCAAGACGTTTCTTTATCTACAATATTCTATATGAACTAGATGAGCCAGGCGAATGGTATTTTGACAAGACAGATTCACGCCTATACGTTTGGTTTGATAAAGAGGTCGATAACAAAACTATTATTGGGGCTTGGGCAGGACCGCAACTATTCGAAGTGAGAGATGCCAGAGACATCACCATAAAAAAAATGACCATTCAAAACCTTGGTAAACAAGAAGGTGGTGGTAAAGCTGCCGTTAATATTATTGGTAAGAGTGATAATATACTAGTTGCTGGGATACTTTTTAGGTTTATTGCAGAGCACATGGCAGCGGTAAACATATGGCATGATGTGACCAATAGTAGTGTTTTAAGTTGTGACATGTACGACGGAGGCGGTTCTAGATTATATGGTGGTAGAATAACACCTACTTCCATTACTTATGGTAGGAATAGAATAGAAAATTGTCATTTTACGCAGGTGTTTTCAAAAAGTTTTTATGGAAAAGCTTGCGGTATGGATGGCGCTGGAAATATTTTTAGGAATAACCTTATTCACAATATTAATGGGCAACCCGTTACGCATCGAGGACATGAGCATCTTATTGAACGCAACGAGTTGTTTAATGTTGGTATTGAAGAGGGAGATGGTGGTGCTATTTATACAGGAAATGCGATATGGTCGTATAATAACGTAGTAAAGCACAATTTTATTCACCACATTATGAGTATTCCTAAACTAATAGGAAGAGCATCAATTCATGTGGACGATTTAGATGCTGGCGATAAAATAGAAGAAAATGTAATGTACAAAGGGGGCTGGAGAGCGATAAAATTTAATAATGGTTCTGGTCATAATGTTTTTAAGAATGTCCTTTTAAATGGCTATATGGGGATTAGAGACCAAGATGATAACAAAGGAAAATACAAAGCCGCGATGGATTTCATTTCTAAAAATGATGCTGAAAACAGGATAAAAGCGAATTATGTAGGAAGAATGCTTAAAGCCATAGGTATTCCAAATTGGCAAAATGGTTTAACCACTCAAAATTGGCATGAGAGAGTTAATCCGTTTTGGATGGATAGATATCCTAAAATGCAAAGAGTGTTTAAAAGATATAACGATACCGATAACTTTGGCGCCTATGAAACGCGTGTTTATGATAATTTATTTGCAAATAATATGCATAATATAGATTCGGGTCCTTCTGTAGGAATAAGAAACAATAGAGATATTAGTATGACTTTATTTCAAGATGTAAATACGCTTAATTTTAAATTTAAGGAACCAAGACCTAGCTATGCGCCAAACATTCCTTTTGAAAATATAGGGCTGTACAAGGATGAGTACCGCTGTGCTGTACCAAATAAAGCCGTGTATAGACGAAATGTAAGACTACGTTTTGATGGTCAAGCGTCATGGGATGGTTCAGTACCATACGATTTTGCAACGATAAACGAACGTTTATATTATAATTCAGGAAGAATGGTGTTTGAAACGATTCCTTGTGCCGATGTTCTGCCAGAAATAGCAGAAGAAAAAGAGTACAGATTCGATTTGGGAACAGCAAATTCTAAAGTTTTTGACGATTACATAAGAGTTTCTAATGTTACAAAAGGCATAAATTTTGGGTGGACTAATACATCAGCTTTACAAGCTAGAGATCGAGGTTTACAAGGTACCAACGATCTTAATAGAGACTTTGTACAATCTAAACAAACCAGAACATTTGAGGCTAGAGTTGTAAACGGTAATTGGAATGTACTCATTACTTTTGGAGATAAAGACTTTGCTCATGATAACATGCAGGTAAAAGCCGAAGGCGAAGTGATATTTAATGATGTAGATACAAAACGTAATGAGTTTTTTAATCGCCAAGCCGATGTCGATGTTAAAGATGGCAAATTGTCTATAGAGTTTTCAGACCGTGGCGGTAACGACGATTTCTGGCAGGCCACTAGAATATGGTTAAGACGAAATGGGGATATTTTATCTACTGAAGATACATTGAGTTCAGATGAGCTTCAAATTTATCCAAACCCTGCAAAAAATGCATTGCATATTAATTATTCTAAATCCATAACACAGGGCTCCATTCAAATTATAGATAATTTGGGAAGAATCATTAGTTCTAAAAATAATATCGAAAATCAAACTGTAGTCGATGTAAGTACACTTTCAACTGGAATTTATTTCTTGAAAATTAAAATAGACAATCAAATTATTAATAAGCGATTTATTAAGAAATAAGTAGCGTTTAATTTAGATATAAAAGTGGTTTTAGTTTTTTGTGAAAAATCAAAAGCTTAAACCACTTTTATATTTGTAGGTATTACTAACATAATTTCTATGTAGTACCATTTCCCACCTAATATAACTCACTAAAAATTAACCGTAGCTAAGAAATGCCTTGCTGTTTTTCTATAAATTGAAAGCCTCACTTGGAGTGAGTTCACGAAACTTAGCGCAGTAAATTTGTATCGAGAAGACATGATACCACCCCAAAAGGTTCTCGATAC
>CALDCO010000217.1 GCA_937937185.1 uncultured Flavobacteriaceae bacterium | reverse complement strand
TGTGTTTTCGTATATTTGTTTAAGTATAAAAAAGGGCTCAAGCGCTCTTTTTTTGTATGAACAGATAGCAGTGGTTTAAACTTTTTTGATTTAAGTGAAAAGTAGTGTTTTTGTGACCAGATATAGCGATTTTTTAGTTGCTTAGCAGCGCTACGGAAGTCAAAAATTGTGAAATATGGACGCAAAAAAACATTTTTTTAGCAAATTGAAAAAAATTTAAATCACTTCATAATAAACAGAACAGATATGAGCGAAGAAAAAAAACAATATTCTGCAGATAGTATTCAGGCATTAGAAGGGATGGAGCATGTAAGAATGCGACCTTCTATGTACATTGGAGATGTTGGTACCCGCGGTTTGCATCATTTGGTGTATGAGGTTGTCGATAATTCTATTGATGAGGCTTTGGCAGGACATTGTAATAACATTACTGTAACTATTAATGAAGATAACTCAATAACTACCGAAGATGATGGTCGTGGCATACCTATAGGCCTACATAAAAAAGAAGGCGTTTCTGCACTTGAAGTCGTTATGACTAAAATTGGAGCAGGAGGGAAATTTGATAAAGATTCTTACAAAGTTTCTGGAGGACTTCATGGGGTAGGAGTAAGTTGCGTCAATGCCTTATCAGATCATTTAAGAGCAACAGTGTATAGAGAAGGTAAAATATGGGAGCAAGAATACGAAAGAGGAAAGCCATTATACCCAGTAAAATCGATAGGCAACTCAGATAAAAATGGCACCACTGTAACCTTTAGACCAGATCCAACGATATTCACCCAAACCCTAGAGTATAATTACGATACATTAGCTAGCAGAATGCGTGAATTAGCCTATCTTAATAAAGGCATTACCATTCATTTAGTAGATAAGAGAGCAAAAAAAGAAGATGGCTCTTTTGAGGGTGAAACCTTTCATTCTAAAGAAGGACTTAAGGAGTTTATAAGGTTTTTAGACGGTAATAGAGAGGCTTTAATGAAAGATGTGATTGCTTTCGAGGGGGAGAAAAATGGAGTCCCTGTAGAAGTAGCAATGATTTATAATACCTCCTACGCTGAGAATTTACACTCTTATGTAAATAATATTAATACTCATGAAGGGGGTACGCACCTTTCTGGTTTTCGCCGTGGATTAACGCATACGCTTAAAAAGTTTGCCGATAATTCGGGGATGTTAGATAAATTAAAATTTGATATTGCTGGCGATGATTTTAGAGAAGGCCTTACAGCGATAATTTCTGTAAAAGTTCAAGAACCTCAATTTGAAGGACAAACCAAAACAAAATTAGGAAACCGTGAAGTTTCTGCCTCTGTAAGTCAGGCGGTATCAGAAATGCTAACCGATTATCTTGAGGAACATCCAGATGATGCGAAGACGATAGTTCAAAAAGTAATCCTTGCTGCTCAAGCCAGGCATGCTGCTCAAAAAGCACGTGAAATGGTGCAACGTAAAACAGTAATGAGCATTGGAGGATTACCAGGAAAATTAAGCGATTGCTCAGAGCAAGACCCAGCTAAATGTGAAGTGTTTCTTGTAGAGGGAGATTCCGCAGGTGGAACCGCGAAACAAGGTCGCGATAGAGCCTTTCAAGCGATTCTTCCGCTTCGTGGAAAAATACTTAATGTTGAAAAAGCAATGCATCATAAAGTTTTTGAAAATGAAGAGATAAAAAATATTTTCACGGCATTGGGCGTTACCATTGGAACAGAAGAAGATAGCAAAGCGCTAAATCTTTCAAAATTACGTTATCATAAAGTGGTGATTATGTGTGATGCGGATATAGATGGAAGCCATATTGAAACTTTAATTTTAACCTTCTTCTTTAGGTATATGAAAGAGTTAATAGAAAACGGACATATTTATATTGCAACACCACCTTTATACCTAGTTAAAAGGGGTGCCAAAAAGCGATATGCTTGGGACGACGACGAGCGCGCCGCAATTGTAAAAGAGTTTGGAGATGGAAGTAAAATACAACGTTATAAAGGTCTTGGAGAAATGAATGCTGAGCAGTTATGGGATACCACTATGAATCCCAACTTTAGAACATTGCGCCAAGTACAGATAGATAATGGAGTAGAAGCAGATCGTGTTTTTTCAATGTTAATGGGAGATGAGGTGCCACCAAGAAGAGATTTTATTGAAAAAAATGCCATATATGCCAATATTGACGCGTAATTTAAGCTTCGTTGTTTTATTAATAGCTACGATTACTAATGCTCAAAACCAATTTGAAGACATTAGTAATGTGGCCGATGATTTGGTATTTCTATCAGATCAATTTATAGCGCCTGCAGCAAAAGCAGCAGCTTATCAATCTTCTGGCGGTTGGTATACGAGTGCAAAGAAAAAAGAGCTTTGGGATTTTGAATTTTCTATACAAGGTAATGTGTTAATAGTCCCTCGTAAGTTTGATCGCTTTTTTGTGGACGAATCGCAGCTAAAGAACTTAAGAATTAAAGGCGAAGAAACAAGTGCCTATTTGCCAACAGCATTAGGGAATGATGATTTTGTAGTTATAGAAGGGAGTATAGGTAGTGATGTCTTTGAGTTTGATTCTCCCGAAGGCATTAATCAGGCCACAGTAAACCATGCACAGTTTCAAGCGGCTCTAGGATTATGGAAAGGGATAACGCTAATTGCCAGATATTCTCCAGAAATTAAAATTAATGAAGCCAAGTTTGAACTTTTAGGTGGGGGGTTACAATATAGCCTTTCACAGTGGATTCCTAAGTTTTATAATTCGGGTTTTGATTTATCGGTATTGGGAACGTTTTCAAAATATAATGTTGGCGATGAGTTTAATGAAGTCGATTTAAGGTTAGGCACATTAAACTCAATATTGGTAGATGGCGAAGCCTTTTCATTTAATGTATTGGCTTCAAAAACTTACGGTGGTTTTGATGTTTCAGCTGCAATTGGAGCCGCTTTAAATAATTTTGATTATAGCGTTGGAGGAGAAGGGGACTTAATTTTAGAAATTCTTAATGAAGCATTAAGTAGTGCAGATGGGAATGATATCGTGTTTAAAGCAGATTTAGGGCTTAATTACAGAATTAAGAATTTTTCAATTAATTCAATGCTTACTTTCGGGCAGTACTCAAACCTTATTTTTGGAGTGAATTATAATTTATAATGCCCTAGAAATTATTAAATTTGCAACATATTTTAATAGATAAAACAAATAAAAAACACATACTATGAAAGTAACAGTAGTTGGAGCAGGAGCAGTAGGCGCAAGTTGTGCTGAATATATTGCCATTAAAAATTTCGCAAGTGAAGTAGTGATCTTAGACATTAAAGAAGGTTTTGCTGAAGGAAAAGCGATGGATTTAATGCAAACGGCTTCTTTAAATGGTTTTGACACAAAAATTACGGGAAGTACTAACGATTATACGAAAACAACAAATAGCGATATTTGTGTGATCACTTCAGGGATTCCTCGTAAACCAGGAATGACTCGAGAAGAATTAATAGGCATTAATGCTGGTATTGTAAAAATGGTTTCTGCAAGTTTAATAAGCCATTCTCCTAATACGATTATCATAGTAGTGAGTAACCCGATGGATACAATGACTTATTTAGTTCATAAAACTACTGGCTTACCAAAACATAGAATTATAGGCATGGGAGGCGCTTTAGATTCTGCCCGTTTTAAATACAGATTAGCCGAAGCTTTAGGGGCGCCAATTAGTGATGTAGATGGTATGGTAATTGGTGGGCATAGCGACAAAGGAATGGTCCCTTTAACCCGTTTAGCCACCAGAAATAGTGTCCCTGTAACCGAATTTATTTCTGATGATAGACTTACTCAAGTAAAAGAAGATACTAAAGTAGGCGGTGCGACTTTAACCAAATTGCTTGGTACCTCTGCTTGGTATGCGCCAGGCGCAGCAGTAAGTGGCTTAGTTCAAGCTATTGCTTGCGACCAAAAGAAAATATTTCCGTGTTCTACCTTATTAGAAGGTGAGTATGGTTTAAACGATTTGTGTATAGGAGTCCCTGTAGTTTTAGGAAGAAACGGCATTGAAAAAATTGTTTCGATAGCACTTAATGATGCAGAGAAAGCACATTTAGCTGAAAGCGCTGAAGGCGTTAAAAAAACAAATGGATTATTAGAGATTCCTGCTTAATACCATTTTAACATCAAAATAATATTTAAAAGAGGCTGTCTGAAAAAGACAGTCTTTTTTTAAAATGACAAGAATTCACTTCACCTATACCATTTTATAGCATTATCAAAAACCTGTATAATAAAAGGATAAAGCTTACTATACTATTTCAGCACTAAGACCTGCTTGTAGCAATTTAGAACATCTAGGCTTTAAATCTTTATAATCCCCAGTTTTAACCACACATTTTCCTTTATAATGTACTAAGATAGAGCATTGTTCAGCCTGTTCAGGGGTGTGTTCGCAAGCAGCTATTAATACCTCTATAACATGATCGAAAGTATTTACATCATCATTATAAAGCACGATTTCATTATTTTTCTGCTCCCTAGTTATGGTGGAAACAGCTTCTAATTCTTTTTCTTTTACACTCATAATCAATTAATTTACCTATCAAAAATACTGATTTTGAAAATAAAAAAAAAGAGTATCTAAGAATAATAGAAGCTTTCTTAATTTT
>CALDCO010000216.1 GCA_937937185.1 uncultured Flavobacteriaceae bacterium | reverse complement strand
AAATAATACGTTTAGTTTTAAAGCGCAGAACTTATTTTTTATTCAGCAAATTTAATTAAAGTGAAAAATTTGAGCTTAAGTGGAAACCCATAAAAGGTTTTCTAAAACATCACCCTAACAACTATTAACTATGGAATTACTATGAAATAAAATCACTCAATTTTCTTAACCACTGCTTTTGGCGCTTCTTTTCTTGAGCCGTCGAAACCATCGATACCACTTACAGTCGTGTATTTTAACACAAGGCGCTTTCCTGGGTTTATGATTTTATAAGCCGCTTGGCACATTAATGTGGCCTCGTGAAAACCGCAGAGGATTAATTTTAATTTCCCCGGATAAGTATTAACATCGCCAATGGCAAAAACCCCAGGAATATTCGTTTGATAATCTAGAGCATTATTAACAACAATGGCATTTTTTTCAATGTCTAATCCCCAATTCGCAATGGGGCCTAATTTTGGAGATAAACCAAAAAGCGGAATAAAGTGATCGGTCTCTAAAGTCATTTCTTTATCTGGATGATCAGCTTTTTTATAGGTAATCGCATTTAATTTATGATTACCAATGAGTCCAGTCACTTCAGCAGGTGTAATAAGGTTTATTTTTCCATTATTTTTTAATTCTTGAACTTTTTCTACTGAATCTAACGCACCCCGAAATTCGTTTCGCCTGTGAATAAGGGTAACACTGGAAGCGACACTGCTTAAGAAAATACTCCAGTCTAACGCAGAATCTCCGCCGCCAGCGATCACTACTTTTTTATGGCGATAAAGCTCGGGTTCTTTAATGATATATTCTACGCCTTGGTCTTCAAAATCGCTAATATTATCTATAAGTGGTTTTCTTGGTTCAAAACTCCCTAGACCGCCTGCAATTGCCACAACTGGCGCTTGGTGTTTAGTGCCTTTATTCGTAGTAACGATAAACGAATCATCTTCTTGCTTGTCTATAGTTTCTGCGCGTTCGCCTAGAGTGAATCCTGGCTTAAATTGTTTAGATTGTTCTAGTAATTTTTTAGTAAGATCGCCAGCCAAAATCTCGGGATAAGCAGGAATGTCGTAAATAGGCTTCTTTGGGTATATTTCAGAACATTGTCCGCCTGCTTGCGGTAAAGCATCAATTAAATGGCACTTTAATTTTAACAAGCCTGCTTCAAATACAGTAAATAGGCCTGTAGGACCCGCACCAATAATAAGTATGTCTGTTTTTATCATTTTAATGCCTGCGCAAGGCAGGTATCGTTTTTTAATTTAAAAACCTATAAGGTTTTGAAGCCTTATAGGTTGTATTTAATTTATATTGTACTTAAAAATCAATCTTAAAATGTTCTACTTCAAAAATTAATTTTCAATATTAATGACTTGTTCTATTTGGGGGGCATATTTTTTTATGGTCATTTCTACCCCAGATTTTAAGGTCATTTGGTTAACACTGCAGCCCACACATGCGCCTTCTAATTGCACTTTTACAAGCGTATCATTTTCTATGGCTAATAATGAAATATCCCCTCCATCACTTTGTAAAAACGGACGAATCTCATCGAGCGCTTTTTCAATATTTAATCTTAGTTCTTCTGTTTTCATGTCTTATTTTTTAACTGCTGAGCATCCAGCCATTGTTGTGATTTTTATTGCTTCGGTGGGTGGCAAATCGGTGTTTCTATTAACCACTTCTTGCACCACATTTCTCGCTAATGTTTCAAATGCTTTTTCTAAAGGCGTCGCCACTTGTAATGCAGCGGGACGACCTACGTCTCCAGCTTCTCTTATACTTTGAACCAAAGGAATTTCTCCTAATAAAGGGACATTTAAATCTTCGGCTAAATATTTAGCCCCCTGTTTTCCAAAGATATAATATTTATTTTCTGGCAGCTCTTCTGGAGTGAAATAAGCCATATTTTCTATGATGCCCAAAACAGGCACATTGATGCTTTCTTGCTGAAACATGGCTACTCCTTTTTTAGCATCGGCTAAGGCTATATTTTGAGGGGTGCTAACCACTACGGCACCAGTTATGGGTAACGATTGCATAATACTTAAATGAATGTCTCCAGTGCCTGGTGGCAAATCGAGTAATAAGAAATCTAACTCACCCCAAGCCGCGTCAAAAATCATTTGGTTTAAAGCTTTAGCGGCCATTGGCCCTCGCCACACGACTGCCTGATCGGGTTTTGTAAAGAACCCTATAGATAATAGTTTTACACCATAATTCTCTATAGGTTTCATTTTTGATTTTCCGTTTACGGTTGTTGATAAAGGGCGTTCCATTTCTACATCAAACATAATAGGCATAGATGGGCCATAGATATCGGCATCTAAAACACCTACTTTAAATCCCATTTTTGCTAGAGTAACTGCCAGATTAGCAGTAACTGTCGATTTTCCAACGCCTCCTTTTCCAGAAGCAATAGCTACTATGTTTTGAAGGCCTGGAATGGGCTTTCCTTTTATTTCATTGGTGGCTTTTACTGTTGGTGCTTCCACCGTTAAATTCACTTTCACCTTAGCTTCAGAAAAAACACGATTTTTTATAGCAGCAATGATAGCAGTCTCTGTTTTTTTACGGGCTTGTAGTGCAGGATTTTTAATGGTAATGTCTACAATAACTTCATCTGCAAAAGTAACCACATTTTTTACCGCATTACTTTCTACCATATTTTGCCCTTCTCCAGGAACCGTTATGGTTTCTAATGCTTTTAGTATATCTTGTTTTGTAAATTTCATATAGGTTTCTTTACAAAAGATTTTTTTTATATTAATTGCAAGATTGCTCAATAAGATTCCCACCTTCTTAGGAATAAATTTTGCTAAACAAACTTTTATTCGCTGGGCTCTAAAAATTTGAATATCACTTATTAAGAATCATTCTAAAGTGCAAATATAGTAAGAAAGTTAGAAATTAAAGGGGCTATTTAATGAAATGATTTTTGAGACAGCATTTTTTTACCTAAAGTTCTTTAGCAGGATCCCAATACACTTGTTCTAAATTTTGAATTTGGTTATCGACGACTTCTATCCCTTCGCTCTCCAAAAGTTGCTGCATTAAGTGAGTGCCATCAAAATGGTGTTTGCCTGTTAATAGTCCTTTTCTATTAACAACCCGGTGCGCAGGAACATCTTTACCGCTAGAACCATTCATGGCATAACCAACCATTCTGGCACTTCTAGGCGCACCTAAATAATTTCCTATAGCTCCATAACTAGTCACTCTACCATAAGGAATGCGTTTGGCCACTTCGTAAACTTTATCGAAAAAATTAAGTGTTTCGGGCTTCATTACAATTCTTTAATAATATTTATAAGGGTAATCACAGAAATAATACCAGTCACAGCGCCTATAAGATAATTCATGTTTTTTTGAGACTTAATGCGCTTGCTTTTTATACGATCAAAAAAGAAAATATAACTATATAGCGTCACCATGGTGCCCATAGCAGCACCTGCAACATACGAAGAAATTTCTGAGGTATCGAATGTTAATAAGCCAAAACTCGCAAGAGTAATACTCATATAGGCTTGGTAGGGAATCGGAAAAACATTTAAGCTCGATAATAGCATGCCTTGAAAAAAACGGCTTTTTTTACTCTTAACATTAGGTTCTACATTAGGTTTTGTTTCTTTTTTTGTTAACAATAAAAAGTAAATAGTAAGCAGTACAAAAATAACAAAGGCTACTCTTTGTAAAACATGGATAATACTGGGATGATTGCTTAAATAACGTGCAAAAATAACAGCGATTAATGTTTGAATTATTACAATTATAGAAACCCCAACAGAGAATACTAACCCACGTGTATGCCCTTCTTTAACGCTTATTTTTGCAGCCGTCATATTAAGAAGGCCTGGAGGAATAACGCCTATAATAGAAATGAAAAGACTTGAAAAAAAGACAATAGTGATGTTCAATGTTATTTAATTTTAAACCTAATATACGTAATTGGTTTATCTTCTTTAAGATATTGCGCCTCGTAATGGGTTTGAATATTTGTTACCTCTTCCGGACTCCCTTCTTGTTTGTAAATATTATGATTTGCGTATATGACCTCATGACCTTCTCCGTGCAATAAACCTAGGGTGTAGCCATGCATAAATTCACTATCGGTTTTAAGATTCACGATGCCATTTGGTTTTAATATTTTTTTATAGCGTTTTAGAAAATCAGAATTGGTCATTCTGTGTTTTGTGCGTTTGTATTTAATTTGCGGATCTGGAAAGGTAATCCATATTTCATCAATTTCGGCTTTAGCAAAGGCATAGTCGATTAATTCAATTTGAGTACGCAAGAATGCCGCATTAGAAATCTGTTCTTCAATGGCTGTTTTTGCACCCCTCCAAAAACGAGCACCTTTAATATCAATCCCAATAAAGTTTTTGTTGGGGTATTTTTTAGCTAAGGCAATCGTGTATTCGCCTTTACCACAGCCAAGCTCTAAAACCAGAGGGTTATTGTTTTTAAAAAAAGCGGTGTTCCAATTCCCTTTTAACCCAAAGTCACTATCTACTAATTCTTGTCTGCTAGGCTGAAATACGTTTTTAAACGTTTCATTTTCTTTAAATCGCTTTAATTTATTTTTGCTTCCCACTGCGGTAAATTAAAATTTTTGGTAAAATTAAGGAAATATATATGAGTACGTTTATCATTATCTTTGAAATTAAAGAAGAGTTTCCAGATTCCTTTTTTTATGAAAAGAAATACTTTGAAAAAACGAATTCTTATTGCACCATTAAATTGGGGGATAGGACATGCTGCCAGATGTATCCCAATAATTAACGCCTTACTTAAAAAGGATTATGAACCTATTATCGCCAGCGATGGTGAGGCCTTACATTTATTAAGAAAAGAATTTCCTGAGCTTATCTTTCTATCCTTGCCTGGTTATGATATAAATTATGCTATAAACAAACGCTTTTTTAAATGGGTATTATTTAAACAATCTAAAAAAATTTACAAGGCGATTAAAGCCGAAAAAAAACAGATCGATCGTATTGTAAGTGAGTATGCGATCTCAGGAATAATTTCTGATAACAGATTAGGAGTGTGGAGTGATAAAATTCCTTCAGTGTACCTCACCCATCAATTAAATGTATTAAGTGGGGTGACTTCTAAAACGACTAGTAAAATACATCAACGATTTATTAAGCATTTTGATAGGGTTTGGGTGCCCGATTATGAGAAAACCCCAAATTTGTCGGGGAAGTTAGGACATTTATTTCCGCAGAAAAGTGCATTTAAAATAACGTATATAGGCCCCGTTAGTCGTTTAATAAAAAAACCCAGTGAAAAAAAATACGATATTATGGTTTTACTTTCTGGCCCAGAACCGCAACGTGGTTTGCTTGAAGAAAAATTATTTAAACAATTAAAAACGTATCCTGGAAAGATCTTATTTGTAAAGGGTAAAATAAACACCAAACAAAGCATTTCAAAACTTAAACCCTTTACTATTTATAATTTTATGACTTCTAAAGATTTAGAAGAGGCGATTAATGCCTCTGAGCTGATTATATCGCGATCGGGGTACACGACAATTATGGATTTGGCCATCTTAGAAAAGCGTGCTTTTTTTATTCCAACTCCAGGGCAATCTGAACAGGAATATTTAGCCAAGTCGTTAGAATTAAAAAGTATAGCGCCTTATTGTAAGCAAGAAGATTTTAATTTAGAGCAACTACAACAGATAAGCCAGTACAAAGGGTTTGAGCGAATAGAAGCCACAACAGATTTTGGGGAATTATTCACTTTTTTCGAGGGTAAATGAAAATTCACTGCCAACATTGTACTCGCTTTCTACATAAATACGCTCATCATGGGCTTCAATAATGTGTTTTACAATGGCAAGTCCTAATCCTGAACCCCCTTCTCTTCTAGATCCACTTTTGTCTACTCGGTAAAAACGTTCGAACAAACGCGGAATATTTTCGCTTTCAATACCCTCTCCGTTATCTGTTACTCGAATAATGACTTTATTTTTTATTAAATTTTCGACACTAATCTCTGTAGTGCCCTTTTCTCGACCATATTTAATAGAATTAACTACCAAATTTGAAAGTATTTGTTGGATGCGTTCTTGATCTGCCAAAACATATATCGGCGTCTCATAATCACGATCAAAAGTTAAAGTTATTTTCTTTTTAGACGCTTTCATTTCAAAAAGTTCAAAAACATTTTTTACAAGTTCAATAATATCAAAAGCTTCAATTTTTAAACTTAAATCTCCCACTTCAAGCTTAGTAATCATGTCTAAATCTTTTACGATATATAGTAGTCGTTCGACACCTTTATTGGCCCGTTCTAAATATTTTTTAAGAATTTTTTTGTCTTTAAAACCATTATCTAATAGTGTTAAAAGATAGCCCTGTACTGTAAAAAGCGGGGTTTTTAATTCGTGTGAAACATTTCCTATAAATTCTT
This sequence comes from uncultured Flavobacteriaceae bacterium, assembly GCA_937937185.1. GTDB lineage: Bacteria > Bacteroidota > Bacteroidia > Flavobacteriales > Flavobacteriaceae > JAHDGB01. The sequence continues at coordinate 12,487 of CALDCO010000216.1, read as the reverse complement.
TCCGGTATTGTTCTCTAACCTTTAAGGTTTCAATTTCTAGTTTTTTGGTTCTGGCATATTTATCAATTTCTTGGGTAAGGGTATCCATATCTGTGGTAATGCTTTCCCTACTAAAATTAACCGATTCTAAAAGTTTAAGATCATCGTAAATGGTTTTCACCCGTCTGTAAATAAAACGCTCGGCACGAATTTGAATGACAATAAAGGATACAAAATAACAAACAACAGTGAATATAACTAAAGGAATAATTTCAAGATGATAAAAAACACCCAAGAACAGTCCCATTAAAACGGCAAGAACAAAAGTGATGTAAAACGAGGTCTTTATGGCAAAACGATATGTTCTTGTAAGTTTCAAAGCGTTGAAATAAGTAAAATTTAGGTAGCTAATCTACAAATTTATAACCTACTCCTTTTACCGTTTTAAAACAATCGTCGCCAATTTTTTCGCGAAGTTTACGAATGTGTACGTCTATAGTTCGACCTCCAACAATAACTTCATTTCCCCAGACCTTATCTAAAATATCCTCTCTTTTAAATACTTTTCCTGGCTTTGAGGCAAGTAGTGATAAGAGTTCAAATTCTTTTCTAGGAAGAATGATTTCTTCTTTGTTGAGAATAATTTTGTACTCATCTCTGTTTATTGTTAAATCGCCAACAACAATAAGCTCAGAAGAAGCACCATTCTCGTTTAAACGCCTTAAAAGCGCTTTTACTTTACTCACTAAGAGTTTCGGTTTAATGGGTTTAGTAATGTAATCGTCTGCGCCAGCATCGAAACCTGCTACTTGAGAATAATCTTCTGCTCTTGCCGTTAAGAAGGTAATGATTGTGCTACTTAATTCGGGAATTTTTCGAATTTGTTCACAAGCCTCAATCCCATCCATTTCGGGCATCATAACATCTAAAATAATAAGTTGGGGTTTATGTTTTTTTGCTTTTTTAATGGCTGCAACTCCATTTTCGGCAGTAATGACTTTATAGCCTTCATTTGATAAATTATACCCTACTATCTCTAAGATGTCTGGCTCATCATCGACTAGTAAAATCTTAATGTCATTCTTATTCATAGAAATTCATAACTTTAATACTGTAAAGATAAGACTAATCCTCAAGGATATAATAAATCATAAAATAATAACAATTCCATAACATACTGTGAACTAAAGTATTTAAAGACAAAAGCTTAAATTTTAGAGACAACATATAAGTATTAGAAATACAATTAGACTTTTTATTTTCTCTACTTTTGTTATTAAATGTGTAAACATGTTCATATACCATTCTTAATTTCAAAAGCATTTATTTTATAAATGATCGATACCAATGCTATTTTTAATATAAATACAACTGCCAATTTTAACAAACTGGCTTTACAGGTTTTTCAGTACCAGTTTGAGCATAATAAAGTGTATCGTTCTTTTTGTGATTTATTATATGTAAACCCAAGTGATGTAAATCGTATAGAAGCGATTCCTTTTTTGCCCATACAGTTTTTTAAAACACACCAAGTCCTTACTGGTAAAGTAGAGGTATTAAAAGTATTTACGAGTAGCGGCACGACAGGAAAGCAAACCAGTAAGCACTATATTACTGATCTTAACTTATATGAAACAAGTTTTAATAAAGGATTTAAGCAATTTTATGGAAATATTGAAGACTATGTGATTTTAGCACTATTGCCAAATTACTTAGAACGCGAAGGCTCTTCTTTAATACATATGATAAATGCGCTAATAAATCAATCTGAACATCTAGAAAGCGGATTTTATCTTGATAATTTTGTAGCACTAAAAGAAACCTTATTAAGATTAGATGCTGAAGGAAAAAAAACAATATTAATAGGGGTTTCTTTTGCACTTCTCGATTTAATCGAGCAGTACCAATTTAATTTGAAGCACACCATTATTATGGAAACCGGCGGAATGAAAGGCAGGCGAAAAGAACTTATTCGAGACGAATTGCATACGCGTTTAAAGCGAGGTTTTGGTGTTAATGAGATACATAGCGAATATGGAATGACAGAACTTTTAAGTCAAAGTTATTCCAACGGTAACGGGGTTTTTGCTTGCCCCAATTGGATGAAAATACTTATTAGAGAGCCACAAGATGCGTTAACACTTCAAGGCGATAAAAAAACGGGCGGCATTAATGTTATCGATCTGGCCAATGTTAATTCTTGTGCTTTTATAGCTACGCAAGATTTAGGAAGAAAGTTAAGCCATACTACATATGAAATTATAGGGCGTTTTGATACTAGCGACATAAGGGGCTGTAACTTATTACTAATTTAATTCTAAGCCCATCTGTAATGATTATAGAATGATTTGGACTAAGTTTTTATGAAAAAAATTTGTTTTTGTTTTTTTATTTTTATCGGAGTTTTATCAATTCAAGCCCAAAGTGAAGGATCTTTTAAAAACTTTAACACAAAAAGAGGATATGTAGCAGAAGGATATGATTTGGTTTCATATTTTGATAATAAAGCCCAAAAAGGGGATAAAAAAAATACAGTATATTTGGGCGGCTTAAAATTTATGTTTTCATCACAGGAAAACGCATTAAAATTTAAAGCTAATCCGGAAAAGTATATGCCTCAATATGGAGGATATTGTGCGTATGCCATTGCGGAGAAAGGAAAAAAAGTATCAGTAGATCCTGAAACTTTTGAGATTAGAGAGGGTAAACTCTATTTATTTTATAATTCTTGGGGCGTTAATACCTTAGAATTATGGCTGGAAAATAATCCAGACCAATTAAAAGATAAAGCAGATCAGTTCTGGGAAACCATTTCCAGAAACGATTAAATTATATAGATAAAATTTTAGTTTTTAGTTGGTTGACTAATTACTTGGAGCCTGTTTTGCTTAATTGCATGCAGGCTTCTCCCTTTTTATAGGGTAGTGACCGTTACCGCTATTTGATTTTTATACCAAGTCTGATTTAAGAATGGTATAACTCAAGTATTTAAATGAGAAGTATTTCTTTGCGAAAAATCGAACTGACGAGGATTTTCTTTTAAATTCTTCATAAATTACCTTCGTCACTTCGAGTGAATTTACGAAACTTAGCAAAGTAAATTTGTATCGAGAAGACATGATGCACCTTAAAAATGTTCTCGATACGTTTTTCTCCATTTCCTTAGGCTGAAATCAGGTTGGATTTCTAAGCAATGTGTTTTAAATAATAATTGTAAATCTCCTCTGCAGTAGCGCCAAACCATTTTTTTACATAAATGGTCCAGAAATGGTATTGCAATTTCCAAATACCGTGACGCTCATAGAGCCGTGCCGAGGTTCTTATTTTATGTTGAATCACCGTAAACTCTTTTCGTTTATATAATTCATTAATTAAGATATTATCTTCATAAATAATATAGGTTTCATCAAAACCTCCTATTTCATTAAAAAGAAGTTTGGTGATAAACTGACTTTGATCCCCTCCCCGACAAGCTCTCCACTTAAACTTTGTAAGCCAACTTGCAAGGCGCAACCACCAATGATTGTTTTCAAATTGTAGTCTAAAACAGCCTGCTTTGTTATTCTTTTCAACTTCATTAATGATCAATTGGTCAAAGTTTTTTGGCGGAAAAGAATCGGCGTGCAAAAAATAAAGAATCGAACCACTGGCCTGGCCTGCGCCAGTATTCATTTGAATTGCTCTTCCTTTTTTTGAGTGTAACAGCGCAATTTTAATAGTGTTAGGGGTAGATGGTAACCTGTCTATAAATTTGGAAATAATTTCCTTAGAATTATCGCTACTGCCACCATCAACAATATTAATTTCTGCTATGTTCTTTGCTGAAGAATGGGCGATTAGATACTGGATTAATTTTAAAATATTTTCAGCTTCATTAAGGATAGGTATTATAATAGATACTTTATTTCTTCCCATTAATCCTAATATAACATTACGCTTTTGAAGCGATCCATTTTTGAACTAATTCTTCTAAAACAGTAAGAGGTACAGCTCCGTTAGTTAATACAGTATCATGAAACTCTCTAATATCGAATCGTTTTCCTAGTGCTTTTTTGGCGTGCTCGCGAAGCTCTAGTATTTTATTCATTCCAATCTTATATGCCGTTGCTTGGCTAGCCATAACAATATGCCGTTCTACCATTTTTACCGCATCGCTTGTTGAATTTGGGGTATTCTTGGTATAATAATTAATCCCATCTTCTCTGGTCCATTTTTTAGCGTGAATTCCTGTGTCTACCACTAGTCTACAAGCCCGCCACAGCTCCATTGCCAAACGGCCAAAATCGGAATAAGGGTCACTATACAGCCCTATTTCTTTTGGTAATAATTCATTATACAAACCCCAACCTTCTGTGTAAGCCGTGTAACTCCCTAACTTTCTAAACATAGGAATGTTTTCTAATTCTTGAGCTATCGATCTTTGCATATGGTGCCCAGGAATGCCTTCATGATACGCTAAAGCCTCCATTTGGTATATGGGCATCGATTTCATATCGTACAAATTAGCATAATATATCCCTGGTCTTTTACCATCTGGTGTACCTCTTTGGTAAAAGGCTTTTCCAGCACTTTTCTCTCTAAAAGGCTCTACGGCTTTAACCTTAATATCGGCCTTGGGCTTGGTAATGAATAATTCGTCTAATTTAGATTTCATCGTATTAATTAACGAAACCGCTTCGTCTAAATAGGCTTTTTTACCTGCTTCTGTTTCAGGGTAATAAAACTGTTGGTCGTCTTTCATAAATTTAAAGAATGCCTGTAACGTTCCTTTAAATTTTACTTTTTTCATGATATCGCGCATTTCATTATGAATTCTCTCCACCTCAGTAAGTCCTAATTCATGAATTTCATAGGCTGTCATTTTAGTAGTCGTGGTTCGTTGCAAAGCATTATTATAAAACGCTTCCCCGTTTGGAAACTTCCATACGCCATCCTCATTAGTGGCCTTAATCTGTTGGGCTTTTAGGCATTTTATTAACGCGGCATAGGCTGGTTTTACACTATTAAGTAGTGCCGTTTTCGCCTTTTCGATAAGGCTGTTTTTTTCAGGGTCAGACAGTTTGAGAGTGACTATTTTCTTTTTAAAATCTTCTAAAAGGGTGCTTTCTTTATTTGAATTATCGAAAGGAACCCCAGAAATAATGTTTTTAGAATCGTTTATCACCTTATTAAAAACAAATTTAGGAGGTAATATGCCTTTTTCTTCTCTAATTTTAAGCTGATCTACTAATTGAGAAAACAGAGGTTTTATGCCTTTTAATCTTGAAATATAGGCTTCTGCATGCGATTTGTTTGAAACAGTATGCATGTTAATTAAAAATGCAGGCGTTCTTGATTGATGGCCATGCATTTGGTTAACAGGATAGTTATGAAAGCGGTATTTAAAATCTGAAATCTTGTTTTCTAAATCTTCCTTCGCTAATTTATAACTTAGTAGCGTAGGTTCGTCTAAATGTTTTATGTTAACAGAATCGTTTAGATAAGCCACTCTTTTTTGAGACTTCTCATGGTCTTTTAGTACTTGTGCTTCTGAAATATCATCCCATTTCCCATAGTCTTCTGTTTTTTTACCAAGATAGGTTTGCATCATTGGAGAGGCTTTTAAATCCTCTTCAAACGATTTTTGAAACCAAGCATTTAGTTGTTTAGACGCGAATTCAATTTTTTCTGAGCTTGAAACTTCTTTAGTCTCATTTTTGCACGATAAGAGGGAAATTATAATGCCTAGTACTACTAATTTAGCCATTTTCATATAATACCGATGGTTCTAAGTGATTTCGGTCTATAAAATTTGTGTCGGTCTGAGTGATTTTCGATAGAAATTGGTATCGAAGACCAATACATTCTCAATAAAAAGCCTAATCGATACCATTTTTCTTCGTTTCACTCTAAAAAATCACTCAGTTTGACGGCTTTTTCATACAAAATCCTTAGATCGAAATCAGGTTTTTAATATCGCCTGCTAAGATAAGGTATTATTGCTAAATGTGTGTTTATTTGAATACTAATGCTTTCCCAGAAGAGATAAAGCCCTTAAAAATTATTGATTTAAATCCCAACTGTACTCCATAAATGTCTTTTTAGCATTATTTGCAATCGTAACATCTGAATGAAGGTTTAAAAAATCGATAAGAGAACCATTGGTTTTAAAATCCTCTGCAAACCATTTAAATATTTTAGAGAGCTTAATATTGTTTTCAGAAAGTTTATTTCGTTCTGGGTCTCTTAAAAATTCTTTAGTGGCAATATTTAATTGCGAGTCTAGTGAGGATGCTGTATAAGCTTCAAAGGCTAACTTTGGGCAAGAATAAGAGGCGCAAACTATAGCAAAATGAATTCGCGGATCTCCCATTTTACGCAAAATTTTATGCTCTATCTCATCTAAATTATACCATTTTTCACCCAATTTCCATAACCGTTGTTTCCAAGGGTCTTTAATGTCTTTTATACTTTTTACAGGGTAGTTTCTAAGAATTAAATCTATCGTCATTGCATTATAGGCATTAATCCAATAAGCCATTTTTTCTGCCTTACTCCAATTATTATTTGGTCGGTTTTCACTTAATGAGGTAATATAATTTCTAAGTGCCGTTTTATCATTTTTAAAGCCCCTATAGTTTACATTTCCTTGGGTAGAAACGTATTGTTCTAATAATTCATTAAAAGGAGAATGATTAAAAGTTGTTTTGGGTTTAGTAGGACTGGTAACTACTGGTTCTTCTACTGGGGTGGTTGTAATCACATCAGGAGTTTTTGTGGGGGTCACAGGGGGATCTATTTTAGTTTCAGCAACAGGGACGTCTGTTTTAGGTGTTTCGATAACTTTGGGTGTTTTAGGAGGTGTTGGTGTTTCAGGAATGTTTACAGGTTCGGTTTTAGTAACAACCTTTGATGTTTCTTTCTGAGCGTTTTTAATTGCTTTTTTTTGCCCTCCGCATGCCAATAGTACTATAGAAAATAGTAATAAATAAATCTGTTTCATTTGTTATTTTTTATTTAAAGGATAAAGCTCCTGATTTATAAAGTCTTTAGGGAAATGTTCATCGCCAGCAAAGCCCAACTCAATGTCTTTTCCACTGTGCGGAATATAATTGGTTTTAAACAAATAATCCCATAGGCTTAAAGTTAGTCCAAAATTCACGCCATACTTTACATGCCCGGGTAATTTTTTTGCATGATGCCAAATGTGCATTTTGGGGTTGTTAAAAACATATTTTAATGGACCATAATTCCATCCTAAATTCGCATGATTTAAGTGCCCAATAGTAATGCTAAAAAAATGGACTATCGCCACATGTTTAGCATCAAAACCACCAATAATTGCAATAGGAATGTATAGCATTGATTTATAAACAACGGGTTCCATCCAATGGTATCGCAAATGCGCAGCAAAGCCCATTTCTTTTACACTATGATGCACTTTATGAAAATTCCATAAAAAGGGAACGCGGTGCAATAAACGGTGTGTATTCCATTGGGTAAAATCACTAATAATGAAGAAGATTAAAAGCCCTATTGCTAAAGGCAAATCATCTACATCAAACCATTGAAAGCTTGATATTGATAAGCCTACTCCTCCTAAAATATCATTAAAAAATAAAGCAGCCGTTTCAGACAAAGCAATAAGCACTATTAAATTTAAAATAAAGAAATTAAAGAACATATAAAACGTATCTAACCAAAAATCTTTTCTGAAGATGGACTGTTCTTTTCGCCATGGGAATGCTATTTCTAAAACCCAGACTAGTAAAGAGATTATAATTAAACCATAGAAATAATTATCCCAATGGTTTATGGTAATGATTTCATTTTTAAGGTAATTCCAATATCCAGAATAGGCATTTTTTATTAAGTCTAAATACTTTTCCATACTAAATAATAAATTAAATGGTTATCGTAAAAATAATACATTTTAGTTTTAGCGCGTTTTCTCCATTACAAAATCTAATATATTACAGGCTTGCGTCAATTTATAAAAACCAAAGCCCACTAACCGCTTAAAACTTTATTACTAGCACTCGTGCAAAAGTGAATTTAAGTTCAGCTTTCCAGAATAAACGATTTTTGTAGAATGAATGCTATTAAATATGGTCTAATATACTAAATATAAAAGCACTAAGTAGGGCAGCTAACGGTAAGGTAAGCAGCCATGATAATACTATTTTACTAATCATTTTATAATCGGCTTTTTTTGTAGCGGTTCCAATGCCAAAGATAGCCCCTACAGACACGTGAGTGGTAGACACAGGCAAGCCATGAATACTTGCAGTGGTAACGAGTAATCCAGTAATTAGGTTTGCTGTAAAACCTTGACCAGAATTCATTGGCGTAATTTTTTTACTTATTGTAAAGCCTACTTTTTTAGAATTTATTAGTCCGCCAGCTGCCATTATTATTGCGATAATAATCATGCTCCATTTTATATCGATTGCGTTTATGATTAATAATAAACCAACAATTTTAGGCGTGTCGTTTAATCCTCTGGCAAAACTAACAATACCCGCACTTAAGTAGTGCAAGGCGTTTAATATTTTTTGTGCACTAAGCCCAAATAAACGACCTTCATAAGTTTCCATAGCATCGTTTATAGTCGCTTCTATGGTCGTTTTTGTTTTTAAACTAGCCGTATTCATTTGCATAGCCACGACGGTTGGATGATTTGTTTTTTTAATGCTTAGCGCTGTTTTTTTAGTCACGCCCATTTTTTTTCTAAAAAATCTAAATATTAAATAGGCTATTAAGCTTAGTACTGCCGCCATTAAAGGGCTAACAATTAAAGGCATTAAAAACTTATCTAAAAGCTTATCAAAATTAAATTGAGCTCCTACTGCCATTACGCCTGCACCAAATAGCGCACCAACCAGACTGTGGGTTGTAGATATTGGCATGCCAATTCTGGTGGCAATAAATACAGTTAATGCAGCACCAAATGCAATTGAAATTGCAAATGTAGGCATGGTGATTAATTCGTCTGGAACAAGCCCTTTACCTGAAAAATTTTTTACTAATTCGTTTGCTAAAAAAATAGCGGTCACCGCTCCTAAAAAGGTAGAAATCGTTGCCCAATTAATCGCTTCCTTAAAATTAGTAGTTCCACTTCCAAAGAGTGTTGCTACGCCTTTAAAATTATCGTTGGCGCCATTGCTATAGGCTAAAAAACAGGCAGAAATTAGTAATAAGATTAAAATCATATTTTTGAATATGCTTTTTAGACGAAGTGTTTAGAGAACACTTACTAAAAAGTGGTGAACTTTAATGGTTCTAAACAAAAGAGGCTGTCTGAAAAGTATTTTTATCGTACTTCTGTCCCAAAGTTTCGGGATATTTCAGAATCTCATAATATAACGTGTTAGTCTTTTGTGAGAACCTGAATCAAGTTCAGGTTGACGAAATATACCTTTTTAGACAGCCTCTTCATTTTTTCTTATCCATCGCGTTTAAACGCGTTCATTATCTATAAATTTAACAACAGCCACCACCATCGTAATGGAACGTAGATTCTGAAAAATAAATATCCTCTTTATTTAAGGCTTGCAGGGCCGCAGCGGTTTTATCGCAAACTGCTAAAGGCTGATTCTTTAATAAAACATGCCCTTTTTTATCATCAAAATAATCTTCATCGCCGTAATATATGGCAGCTTTTCCAGTAAATACACAGGGACCATCTTCTGGCATCGGGTCTTTTATTGCTGCAACTTCTATAGATTCTATATAAATTAACTCATCGGTAGGATAGTTTTTAGGATCTAAAATACGATAGGGTTTACGTGCTCTTATTTCTATGGTTCCAAAACCAGCATCGGTTAATGCTTTAACGTATTCGGCAATGGGCAAACTACCGCTTAAACATAAAGCGCGTAAACGATCATCGTTACGTAAGGCATCATTCATTGGTTGTTCGCAGGTAGGGTCGCTCATTACTAACTTTCCATGGGGTTTTAATACGCGATACATTTCGGCAATGGCTTTCTTTAAATCTTCAGCTTTAAAAATATTAAACAGGCAGTTTTGAGCTGCAACATCGATACTATTATCTTCAACTTGAAGATTCATAGCATCGCCTTTAATAAGCTCTACAAATTCGCTCTTAAACCAAGGGTTTTGTTTTTCAGCTTCAATAAAATTTTTGCGAGAAGCTTCTAGCATTTCATCTACAATATCAATTCCAACGACGCCTCCTTTTTGGCGATTAAAATAGGCAAACTGTAACAGTTCCATTCCGCCACCAACACCTACATACAACATTTTAGGATTGTTAGCTAAATCTCGAGCATGAACGGTGCTTCCACAGCCATAATTCATCTCTTGCATTATTTTTGGAATTTTAAGTCCTGGTAATTCCCAAATGGGGTTTGTTGTACAACACAAGCCAACATCTGGTGTTAATGCCGCTTCCTTATATACATCGTGTGTAGCATCTAAATAGCTCATATATTTTGTATTCTAAATTATTCGCCTGCATTTTAGACCATGCTCTTATAAAAGAGTTCTCTATAAACGCGACTATGTTTTGGCATAGTTATGCTATAATTTTATTTATAATTGTTTAATTAATTCTTTAAATAAGGTAATCATGTTTGGCTCTGCTTTTCCAGCCATTGCTATAATTTCTGGAATATCTACAGGCTTTAGGTTATATGGGTCGCATTCATCGGTTAAAACTGACACTGCGGCTACTTTTAATTTTAAGTGATTTGCGACAATGATCTCTGGAACTGTGCTCATTCCTACAGCATCTGCCCCAATTATTTTAAGCATTTTATATTCTGCTTTGGTTTCTAATTGTGGGCCAAAAACACTAGCATACACGCCTTTATGAAGTGTAATATTATTCGTTTTTGCAATGTCTTGAAAAACAGAATTTATTTTAGCATTGTAAGGCGCACTCATATCTGTAAAGCGTTCTCCCAGTTCTTCAACTCCTTTAAATGCTAGTGGTGAACTGCCTTGAAGATTAATATGATCGTCAATAAGCATGAGTTCTCCTTTTTTAAAGTTAAGGTTAATGGCGCCAGCAGCATTAGAGACCAATAGCGTGGTTATTCCCAGTTTTTCCATGATGCGAACTGGAAAAGTAATGTCCTGTAACGAATAGCCTTCATATAAATGAAACCGTCCTTGCATCACAATAACCGTTTTATTTTCTAAGGTGCCGTAAATTAATTTTCCTTTATGAAATTCGACAGTAGCCGTTGGGAAATTTGGAATATGATTATAACTTACTTCACTTATTATATTAATGTGATTAGTAAGTTGTCCTAATCCAGTGCCCAAAATAATTCCAATTTCAGGACTTTCGAAACCTTTGCCTTTTAGGTAGTCGGCGGTTTCGTTAATAAACTTTAACATATAAGAATGAGGTGCTTTTTAGCGCTTTATTATTTTTTTAGTAATGCTTTGTTTGTCACTTTTAATTTCGACTAAATATACACCAGAATTTAAACCTGATAAAGAAACAGCTTGTTTTTTTAATGGCGTATTTTCAACGGCCAGTAATTGTTTTCCAAACATGTCATAAACCACAATAGAAAGGGGTGCCTCCAGTGCATTAAGCACTTCAAATTGTTCATTTGCCGGATTTGGAAAAATAGAAATATTTCGTTTTAGTATGTTATCTTCAATACTCAAAACAGGACAGTTAGACGCCGTAAAAGATGTATAAGAGCCAACATCCCAAAAAACGTCGTAGGCTAGGCAATAAAAAAGAACTTTATCAAAATTACTAATATTGAAAGTGCTAGGAATATTTTGTGTGAATGACTGGCTTCCAGAGGCTTCAACAGTGCCAAAACTTATATAATCGAAAGCACTAATAACTTCGTTTGCTATTTCACTATTAGACTTCCCATTTGAGTTAATAAGATAGGCTCTAACATCTGGACCCCAGGCGGTTTCAAAATCTGAGCCCAGTGTAAGGCTAATTGAAGCATCTGTATTATAGGAAACACTTACGGCTCCAGATACATTATAAATGGGAGTGTTAGTATTATTCCCAAAATTAGTTACCGATTCGACACATTGCGAAAAAGCAGTTTGTATCAAAAAAGCTAGTCCAATAAAAAGTAATTTTGTTTTCATTTTTCACATAAATATTAAAAACTATACAGGGGCATAAGTTTGGCCTATTAAAAAACCGACAAATAACTTAACGCTCCTGTATAGTTTAATAAACGAATTGCTAAATATAGATTTAGGCTATTGTTTTATTAGTTTTTTAATAAGCCTTTGCTTATCACTTTTAATCTCAACCAGATAAATTCCAGCATTTAAATTTGATAAAGAAACAGCTTGTCTTTTTAATTGCGAATTTTCAATAGCTTGTACTTGTTTTCCTAAAACATCGTAAACGGCTATAGAAACAGGTGTTTCTAGGTCGTTACGAACTTCGAATTGCTCATTTACAGGATTTGGAAAAATAGAAATATTCTGTGCTAACGCATTGTCTTCTGTAGTTAGTATAGAGCAGTTATCTTCTGTAAAGGACTCAAACGATCCAAAATCCCAAAAC
>CALDCO010000215.1 GCA_937937185.1 uncultured Flavobacteriaceae bacterium | reverse complement strand
AAATAGTAATTTTATTTTATAAGCTTCAAAAAAGCTTACATTTTACAAAATTAGCATTTTTTTAGCTTCTAAGTGGTTTAAATTTTTTGAATTTGCTAAAAAATGCCTTTTTGCGTCCATATTTCACAATTTTGACTTCCGCAGCGCAGCTATGCAACTAAAAAATTGCTATATCTGGACACAAAAACACTATTTTTCACTTAAATAAAAAAGTTTAAACCACTTCAATACTATTATAAAGCGTTTATAGTTTTATGATTTTTTTTGTAATTTCTCCAAACTGACCTTTGAATTTAACGAATAATGAGCCTTTCCAGTTTTGTCTTAACCCAAGTTCAATATTTCCATGAGCATGTTCTATGTTTTGATTAAATAGTTCTTTGCCAAGGATATTATATATCGAAACTTCTATTGGCCCTTCTAAGGCATTCAATCTAAAGTTAACATTCTCTTTTGTTGGGTTAGGATAAGGGCCTATAATATTATTTAAAGCCCATTCTTCAGCAGATAATGTCGAGGTATTAACCGTCCAAAAACCATCTGGCGCCACCATGGGCCTGCTTAATTGCTTTCCTGAATTTGCTGTAGCAGAAATATAATAATTTATTTTATTAACATTAGCCGGTATGCTAATCGAAGCGGTCCATTGGTCTCTATCTTTTGCCATATTTATTTCGTTAAAAGTAGTATCTCCTTCGGCTTTCCAAAAAACAGAAGCTTTATTTACTCCTGAAAGATGTTTAATCATTGCTTTAATTGGTATTGAAGAAATAGCTTCTGTAATAGGTTGATGAACAATCCATAAAGGGTCTTTAACCCCTATAGAGTGTGTAATACAATGAATAGCACCAACTAAGGATATTAAATTTTCATTTGGATTATCAACATCTATACCAACAACAGTATAGCCAGGCATAAGCTCTTGGTATTTTGCTATTGCGGGTTCATCGTATTGCTGTCGGTAAGTAGGAATTAATATGGTTTTATTAATTATGATAGAATTACTATAGGTTCTATAAAAACCACCAGTATCTGGATAAGAGCCATTTGGGCTTGGTGGGGCATCTATCCATTCAATCTTGTAGGGCGTGCCAAAATGAGAATTAAAATTATTTAGAATGTAATTTATGTTTTGATTAATTCTTGGGCCATCTGCAACACCATCTGGGTAGCGACTTACTAGGATAGTTTCTTCATCTAGTAATTTCATATGCATATCTATATGGCTAATTTGGTCATAGAGTAGTTTTCTCATTTTTATGTAATTATCTATACCCATATATTTAAACATAATATCATCTATTTGGTCTTCATTTTTAACGGAGACACCATAAGGGTTTCCCGATTCGTTTTCGTTTAAAACAAGATCGGATGAAAAACCATTTCCTAAACCATCAGTCATAAAATTACCGCCTGTATTCACCAAATCGTTCATTCCAGAATTGGTAACATATATTGGAATGTTTAAAAGGTTAGCGTATGCTGTTGGCACCACATCGTCATTCGGTCTTGGGCGATTGTATATCCAATCGGTTAAGCCTCTTTCTCCAATATCATTTGAGTAAATGGTGTTACCTGCATAATCCCTCATCCAGATGGTGTCAGAATTTGCATTTAAGAACCTAACATTGGTCATATCTACACCATTGGTGCTTAGGTAAGAACTCACAGAGGCTCTATTTCTGGTAACAATAAGGACTTTGCATTCTCTAACTGCAGCGGCAACTATTTGGCGCAAAATGTTTTTGAAATCACTATCCCATGAGATAACGATATACTCAACTTCTTCCCATTCTGCCATTGTTCTAACCGGCGTCGATGGCGGTGGAGTTATTTGAGAACTCTTATATTCGAAGTTAATTAAAAGCCCTTTTTCAGGATTTCTTACGTTTCTTGATAACTCATTTTGATTTTGAGCCTCTAATGCTAAAGAAGGCATGAGGACTAAGAACAATAGAAGGTAAGAATAAAAACGTATCATAAGAAAACGAGTTGGCATCAAAGATGTTAAATTACAGTGACTACTAATATTCTATTAAAATAGCTATAAAATTTTAATTTTCAATGGGTTAATAAAATTATTTTTTTAGAATATTACCCGCCTTGTTGGGCTTGGTATTCTTCCATTATCTGTCTAGATTGCTCCATTAATTCATCCCAACCGACAGTGCTTATTTGGTATATCGAATAAATGAGATTTAAAATATTTATTATGAGAACAATTAAAGCGATTAGTTTGGCTGTTTCCATTTGTTTAATATCACCTTCATAGTCGTCAGGGTTTAATTGCGCCTCTTTTATTTTAGTATTAGCGATTAAATAAGCAGGACCAGATAATAAAAACCCTAAACCTCCAAAACAACAACACAATAAACCTATTATTGTTAAAACGTATACGAGGGTGGGATTAAGTTGTTTTTTCATGAGTTGAAGTTTGTTAGTTAAATTTCTTAACAATAAAACTAAGGATAATTATTAAAATAGAAGCTACGGCCAAGTAATTTATTATTTTATTTAAAGAGCGAAATTTTAAAAAAAAGTTAATGCCAATAACTATAAATAAAGGAATTAATGTGTAAATCGCAGGGTATATTTTAAAGGCAGCAATAAAATCTCCTTGAAATATGTAGTGAATAGCACGCTGTATACCACAACCCAGACAATCGAATCCAAATAACTGTTTATTTAAACAAGGAAGCATTTGAGACTGAATCTTTAACATTTGAGATGTTCTTTATACTGTGGGTTTTGTAACACAAATGTAAATAAATTGAACAAAAAAAGACCAATGTTTAGCATTGGTCTTTTTTTGTTTTAAAGAAATTAATAAAATCAATTTGCGTTTTTAATAATTATTTTTTTATTGATGACTTTATTGTTTTCTGCAAGAGTGGTTTTTACAACATACGTACCTTCGCTAAAATTATTCGTAGGGAACTCATAACGAGTATTATCGTTTAAGTTGTTTTTTTGCATTATTTGTTTACCAGCTACATCGTAAACTGCTATTTCAGATATAGTAAAATTATCTGGGTTTAAAATAGTAAGACGAGAGGTGTTATTATTTTGAAGAACCGTAAAATCTTCTATCTCTAATGGTGTTTCGGTATCATCTTCAATACTATTAAAATCTCTAAATGTTATTTCGTATTTAGAACCACTTGAATCTGGATCTAAGTTCCCTTCAAAGTTTATTGTTCGTAAGTTATAATAAATATCGTTTACAATATCATGTAAATAAATTTCCTGGTCGTCATTAAAATTTTGTACATCAAAAAGCCTAACTCTAATTGCTTTTTGTGCAGTTAAATCAAAGTATAACGGAATACGTAAATTTCTATCAAATTTATTGGCTTGAGTTAATAGTTGGTTATCCTCTTCAGGGTTTTTAAAATAAACTTCAGAGCTTACATCTGTGGCTTGTTTTATTTCAAGGCCATAATCGAAACCTTCAGTAGCGGTATCATGAAAATTTTGCATTAGTTGATACGTATAATCATCATCAAAATCTATGTTTAATCTAAATCTTTTATAATCGTCTGGCACTATAAATAAGCCATCGTCATTATATCTAAATCCAGAAGTATTGGTTTGCGATTCATTAGTGTTGGCGGTTCCAGTTCTAAAAAGGATGCCACTATTGCTATCAGATTCTTTTACAAATGCTCTGTGCGAATCTCTGGCAAAAACAGTTCCATTTCCTGTGCCCTCAATCATAAATCCTTGGCCTATAGGAATATATCTTTCTACTAGTTTTAAGCTTGTTGAAGTAGATCCAGTGGTATTAAGTGTGCCATCTGAATTATAAGTATCGAATCTTGCCGCTATAAATGATGGCATATCGCCAGCAGCATTAATTGTAAATGTAGCATAGCCACCAATATAGTCTGCTACATTATGAGAATTAGCGTTTAAATCGTGTTCCCAAAAAAGTAATGTTCCCGTCATTAAACCAGTATTGGCGGGGTCATGTATATATGCAGCAGCATCTAGCGCTGACGGATAGGGGTTACCTACTAATGTAAATTGCCCAGCTAGCACAGCAGTTGGTATATCTCCCGCATTTGGTTTTCCTCTAAAATCATATAATTGACTATTGGCACCTAATGATCCTTTCATACTAAAACCATAACCTGAATTTAGATTTCCCGTATCGCCAATATAATCCCAATCGGAGTAGTTTATTCCAGGGCTAAAACTAAATAACCACCTTCTAGAAATTGTTAGCGGTGAAGACGTTCCATCCAATCCCGAAGTAAAACCAGAGGGCGCACTTGTTATAGTGTTTAAGGAAGGTGTTGCGCTTCCAATCCAATCATACATATTATTGTTCGCAGTATAGGCTCTATTTCCCGAATTATCAGCGGTTGTATTTCCAACAGGAGAACACCAATAATTATAAGAATAATTATCTGCCGATCCCGTTTGAAAAACACTTAATTGTCCTATTCCTGTATTACCTGTAGTACCGCTTCCTTGGATAAGTTGCGCTTCATCTCTTAAGTAAAACATGGAATTTGCTTCTCTAAGATTAACTTCATCAGTTACAAAAACAACTTCATCTGTTACGTACACGTAAGAACTATTACGTACTGTTAATTGAGCACATAAGGTGTTAACAAATAAAAATAAAAAAGCGTATTTTAAGTAGGTTTTCATAATACTAGGGTATTGGGGTTCAATCAAAATATAATTTGGGTTAGTGCAAATATAGTAAAATTACCTGTATTATTGGTCTTTTAACCCTAAAAAAACACGAACCATGGTTTTTATAGGATTAAATGATAAATTTGCAGTACTGGTGTTTCCTAAATTTTGTAAGACCTAAATGGGTATGAAAAAAAGTAATTTATTGAGCTATTTATTAATATTATTTGGTGCCGTAATAGCCATTTATGCTAAAGCTGGAACGTCTCAAAACGTGATTCTTTTAATTGTCGGGATTTTGGTTTTAATGTTTGGGGCTTATAAGCTTTCAAGCACGATACCTAGTGTTACTAGCAAAGAAGCGCATTCATTTATAGAAGAAGAGGAGTAATGTTGTTTGAAATTGGAGATAAAGTTTTTGTTATAGATGATGATTTATCGGGCCTAGTAACAGCAGTTAAAGGTGAAACTATTTTTATAGAAACCGCTGATGGTTTTGAACTTTCTTTTAAAAAAAACGAAATCGTTAAAGCCTCTTCTTCGTTTAATGCCGCTTCAATAGGAAAAATATCTGTTCATAAAATTCTTTCAGAAAAATCAGATAAAAAGCCTAAGAAGGCTAATAGGGTAAAACCTAAAGAACGCTATCAAGCAGCGATGGAAGTCGATTTACACATCCATCAATTAGTCAAATCTGAACGTGGTATGACTAGTCATGACAAAAAAACCTTACAGTTAGATACTGCGAAACATAAATTAGAGTATGCCATTACTCATAAAATACAAAAAGTCATCTTTATTCATGGCGTAGGAGAGGGCACTTTAAAATTGGAATTGCAATATTTATTTGGGCGCTATGATCATATTAAATTTTATGATGCCGATTACAAAAAATACGGATTAGGCGCTACCGAGGTTTATATTTTTCAAAATGCTAAACGCGCTACTTAATTAAAAATGGGGTCTGCATTCCTACTGGTATTTGTTGCGCTATTAGTTAGCCTTCCAAAATCCATGAAATCTTCAGAAATTGTAGGGAAAGAAATGTTTTCTAGTATAATAGATACAATAAATTCTTGCTGTACGGGGTGGGTTCTATAAGTTGTAGCGGCAATGGCAGTAGTTATCGTTGTGTTTAAATAATCTGGACCAACGGTATTATCTGTAATGTCGTTTGTAGGGTTTTGATCTTGCGATAAGTTTTCTTCATCGCGGGTGGCTATACCGTCTCCATCATCATCATTATCTAGATAATTAGGGATGCCATCTCCGTCTGTATCTAAAGGGTTAGTTAAAGGATCATCATCATTATCGGTGTTTGGATCTAAAACAACAAGTTCGGTTTGTGTTAACACATTATCGCCATCGTCATCGATATCTAAGTAATTAGGAATGCCGTCATTATCTGTATCGTCATCATTTAAATCGCCATTGTTATTTAGGTCTTCATCCTCAGCAGCAATGCCATCGTTATCGTCTTCAATTAAAACAGTACTAATTACAGCAGTTCCCCCAGCCGAAATATCGTCTTGCGTCACATTTAAATTGGAAGGCGGGACATCGTTGCAAAACGGATTATCTGGAAGATTACTATAGGCTCTAAAATTAAAAATATTTGAGGTTTCATTTAAGGTGTAAGTAAATTCAGGGTTACTTACAATCACTAAACTTGGGTTTGTAGGATCGGTTTCGGTTTCAACTAAATCAGCAATAGTTAAGGCAGGGCTTGTGAGTTGCAATGAAAACGATTGGTCTGGATTGTTTTTAGTTTTAAAAAAAACAAGATCGCCACAAGCATTAAAAGTGTCTTCAAAATCAAATTCTACAGTAATAATATCGCCGTCGTCACAAGCCGACAGTGATATAAAACAAATAAAAAGCCAAACTATATTTTTCACATGCTCAAATTTTAGTTTAAGATTGAAGACAAAAATAATGGAATTGTTAAATTATAACGTAGCTAATTAACATTAATTTTATTTCTTCTATTTTTGCACGAAATCTGGGTTTTGCCCAAAAAAAGAACTAAAAGATAATGAAGCAAGTCTATTTTGATAATGCCGCAACAACGCAATTGCGACCAGAGGTTATTTCTCGAATTACCGAGGTCTTACAAAACCAGTATGGTAATGCCTCTTCAATACATAGTTATGGGCGATCTTCTAAGTCTTTAATCGAGCAAGCAAGAAAAACGATAGCCAAACAATTAAATGTTACTGCGGCAGAGATAATATTTACTTCAGGTGGAACAGAAGCAGATAATTTGGTACTACGAAGTGTTGTAAAGGATTTAGAGGTTAAACAAATTATTACCTCTCGTATAGAGCATCATGCGGTTTTACATACTGTTCAACAATTAGAAAAAGACTATAATATTGCTGTTAATTATCTAGATGTTAATGAAGATGGAGTGATCGACTATGAGCAGTTAGAAACCTTGTTACAGTCTAAAAATAAGACATTAGTAAGCTTAATGCATGTAAATAATGAGATAGGGAATATTTTAGATATTAAAAGAGTGGCTAATTTATGCCAATTGAATAAGGCTTTGTTTCACAGTGATGCGGTTCAGTCTTTTGGGCATTATGAGATGGATCTTCAAGAAATTCCTATAGATTTTATGGCGGTTAGCGCACATAAGTTTCATGGTCCTAAAGGGGTTGGCTTTTCTTTTATTAGAAAAAAATCGGGATTAAAACCATTAATAATAGGCGGAGAGCAAGAGCGTGGTATTAGGGCAGGAACAGAAGCTGTTCATAATATTGTTGGTATGGAAGAAGCATTAAAGCATGCTTACACTAATTTAGAAGTAGAGCGAAAGTACATTACTGGTCTAAAAACGTATTTTATTAACAGTCTTAATGCTACTTTTAAAGGCATAAAATTTAACGGTCTTTCTGCAAATCTTGAAAAAAGTAGTTATACTGTGCTTAATGTGTGTTTACCAATTGCTCCAGAAAAAGCATTAATTTTATTATTTCAATTAGATTTAAAGGGGATTGCTTGTTCTAAAGGAAGTGCCTGCCAAAGCGGAAGTTCTAAAGGGTCTCATGTTTTATCTGAAATTCTTTCAGAAAAAGACCAACAAAAACCTTCCATTCGTTTTTCTTTTAGTAAATACAATACCACTGACGAGATTGATTATATTATTGAGGTTTTAAAAGAATTTATGTAATGTTAATTCTACTTTTAAATTTTAGTAAGAAAATTTAAGTTAGAAGAAGGGTTTCGTTAATATAAGTTAAGTATCGCTAAATTTAAAGTTTTCGTCGTATTTTTAGGCTGAATATAAACTACTGGTTATTTTGTTAAATTACACGACATACCTTCATGAAACTTCTCCAGAATGGGTTACTTTTGTTCATGGTGCAGGCGGTAGTAGTACTATATGGTACAAGCAAATACGAAGTTTTAAAACACAGTTTAATGTATTAATTTTAGATTTAAGAGGTCATGGTAATAGTAAATCGCCAGCTATAAAAGAGGCCTTTAGTTCAAAATACACGTTTAATTCTATTACTAATGATATTGTTGAGGTTATAGATCATTTAAAGATCGAGAAATCTCACTTTATTGGTATTTCTTTGGGAACTATTTTAATTAGAAACTTAGCTGAAAATTATCCCAGCAGGGTGAGAAGTATGATTATGGGCGGCGCTATAATGAAATTAAACTTACGTTCTCAAGTACTCATGCGGCTAGGAGTAGTCTTTAAATCTATAGTGCCTTACATGCTTTTGTATAAATTTTTTGCCTTTGTTATTATGCCCAAGAAAAATCACAAAAAATCACGCTTATTATTCGTAAATGAAGCAAAGAAACTTTATCAAAAAGAATTTATACGTTGGTTTAAACTCACTTCAGAAATAAATCCCTTACTTCGTTTTTTTAGAGCCAAAGATATTAAGCTTCCAACTTTATATGTAATGGGAGAAGAAGATCATTTGTTTCTGCCTTCAATTAAAAATATGGCTTCGAAACACCTAAAGTCTTCTTTATTTATAATAAAAAAATGCGGTCATGTTGTTAATGTAGAACAACCAGAGATTTTTAATAAAAAAACGATAAATTATATTAAAGCATTAGCTTAAAGCTTTCATTCTGCAGGTCGGACATTCTAATCCGTTATTCCCTTTTTTAAGGTGAATACCATTTAAATGTGTTACAACAAATTTTTGTATGAACGAATAATTTGAACTGTGATTATTAACATCTACTTGTTTGTCTTTATAGAGTTCTCTAATTTTGTTGTCATATTCTTGTTCTCCCCAACAATTTGGACAGATGCCCTCTGGTACGCTATTTTTTGTTTCCGTACTCGATTTTTTAAAAAATGAAATAAGTTTTTCTATCATTGCTACATACTGTTTTAAGTCTATGGATATAGTAGACTTAAATTTAATTTTCTTACAATCTAAATGGTGTTAAGCTTAAAAAATGACGTTATCTCTATTGTTTAAGGCGCTCTATTTTTTCTAAGATATTTTGAGCTTCAGCTTGTTTTTCGTCACTTTTACTTCTATTCGTGGTCGATAACTTATAAGATTCTTCTAATAACTTTTTATATTGATCTTGAAGTTTTTCTATTTCACTTTTCCTTTTAAATAATCCAAACATGTTTAATTTTTTTCTAAGATAGGTAAAGTGATTTAAATTTTATATCCCTTTTTGAAATCATATTTTTTATTTGTTGAAGCTTTTTTTATTACCGAGATAACATTATTAAGTGAATTAAAAAAGTTTAGATTCGGTAGGTATTTGGTAACGCAAATTTCATCTCATTTTATTTTTTATTAAATAAAGCATATGTTTTAAAATTGGATTATTATTTTCTTTATTCCAAACAGCATAAAGTATGGTTTGTTGTTTTATAGTTTTTAACTCAATGAACTTTATCTCCATATCATATCCCGTTTGTAGTGATTTAGGAACAATAGAAACCCCTAAATTATTTTCGACTAACCTATAAATAGAACTCGCATTTATCGTATTATGAGAAATATTAGGAGTGAAATCGCAATCACTAAAAATTTGCATGATCTTTTCATGATAAGCTGGGCTATAGGAAGGATCAAACATAATAAACTTTTCATCTTTTAACTGTTTTATAGTTTTAAAATTAGAAGCAGTTACTTTATGATTTTTAGGCAATACTAAGCAAAAATTCTCTTTTAATAAAGGATGCATTTCTAAGTTTTTAGGGACGGTTTCTAATCTTGAAAATCCAATATCGATCGCTTTAGAGAGTAAATCGCTAACCTGTCTTTGATTGTCCATTTCTTTAAGATCGAAAATAATATTGGGGTGTTCTTTTTTGAATTTTAATAACAATTTTGGGATTAATTCTTGCATGGCAGATCCAACATAACCTATATTTAGATAGCCTTCAATACCATCGTTTATTAGTTTCGAATGGTTTAATATTTTTTCTAATTCATTTAAGTTCGCTGCAATTTCTTTTTTAAGATATAAACCAGCCTGAGAAAGTGTTACTTTTCTATTATGACGCTCAAATAGTTTTAAATTTAAATGCTCCTCCATCTGTTTTATTTGTTTACTTAAACCAGGTTGAGAAATAAATAATTTATCAGCAGCCTTTCTAAAATGTAATTCTTCAGCAACGGCCAGAAAATATTTTATATGCCTAATGCTTATTTGATAACTCATAGTTATTATTAATGTAATTAAATAATCTTGATAGATATCAAAAATAAGTATATTTTTGAGTAATACAATAATTTTAAAAGATGGTATTTAAATACGGAATAGATGAGTTAACGGTCCATAAAGCAATGGCAATATGCGAGGGTTCATTATCTGGTATAATTAGTCAAGAAGTAAAAGAAAAGGTAAATAATTGCCGAGATAGAGTAATAAAAATTGCTAAATCTAATAAAGCGGTGTATGGTATTAATACAGGTTTTGGCCCTTTGTGTGATGTGCAAATCACACCTGAAGAAACCAATAAATTACAAGAAAATTTATTAATTACGCACGCAGTAGGTGTTGGAAAGCCTATAGATAAAAAATTATCTAAAATCATGATGATCTGTAAGGTGCATGCCTTATGCCAAGGCTATTCTGGGATTCGTTTAGAAGTTATTCAACGCATAATATACTGCATAGAAAACAATATTTTACCTGTTGTTCCAGAGCAAGGTTCGGTAGGTGCCTCTGGCGATTTGGCGCCATTATCGCACTTGTTTCTACCTTTATTAGGCGAAGGCGAATTTTGGGTAGGAGAAGCCATAGTTCCAGCCAACGACCTATTAAAAAAACACGACTTGAAACGGTTTAAATTAGAAGCAAAAGAAGGTCTGGCGCTAATTAATGGGACTCAATTTATTTTAGCTCATACCATTACTGGGTTATATAAAATGCATTACCTATTAGATCTAGCCGATGTTTCTGGCGCCATGAGTTTAGAGGGATTTCAGGGTAGTGAAGCGCCTTTTAAAGAAATATTACATAAAATAAGACCATTTAAAGGGAATTTAGAAACAGCAAAACGAATGCGAATGTTATTAAGAGATTCTCAAAACATGAAAAATCATTTTGAGTGCGAACGGGTTCAAGATCCTTACTCCATGCGTTGTATTCCTCAAGTACATGGCGCTTCAAGAAATGCCTTTTATCATTTGAACGAGCTGGCCGAAATTGAGATGAATGCCGTTACCGATAATCCTATTGTTTTAAGTGAAACTGAAGCAATATCTGGAGGTAATTTTCATGGGCAACCACTAGCAATGGCAATAGATTATACAGCTTTGGCAGCATCAGAACTAGGAAATATAGCAGATAGAAGATGTTATTTATTATTAGAAGGGAAATATGGTTTACCACGTTTATTAACAAAAGCTGGCGGTTTAAATTCTGGTTATATGATACCTCAATATACCACGGCTGCTTTAGTCTCTGAAAATAAGTCCTTGTGCTATCCGGCTTCGGCAGATAGTATTCCAACTTCTTTAGGACAAGAAGATCATGTTTCTATGGGAAGTATTTCTGGACGAAAATTTAACCAAATACTTGAAAATATTGAAAAAATATTAGCCATTGAATTAATGTATGCTGCCCAAGCTTTAGAGTTTAGAAGACCCAATACGTTTTCTAAAATAATAGAAGAAAATTTTAAAATAATAAGAAAAAAGGTGCTTAAATTAGATGAAGATCGTCTCATTAAAGAGGACATCAATACCTTAATTGCTATGGTTAAAAATAGAGCATTTAAGGTAAATCTAAATTAATAGTATATCATTATTATGACATTTCAAGAACAAATATTACAAGGTATTCCTGCTAAAATACCAACAAAGAAAATACCTGCCAAAACTAGTAATAGAGCACCAAAACGTAAAGATAGTTTATCAATAAAAGAAAAAGAACTGGCGATTAGAAACGCCTTACGCTATTTTCCAAGGGAGTGGCATCAAGAATTAGCTAAAGAATTTGCTCAAGAATTAAAAGTCTATGGCAGAATATACATGTATCGCTTTAAACCAGATTACAAGATTTATGCAAGACCATTAGAAGAATATCCAGCAAAAACGGTTCAAACGGCTGCCATTATGCTCATGATTCAAAATAACCTAGACCCAGCTGTGGCACAACATCCTGAAGAATTAATTACCTATGGGGGTAATGGTGCTGTTTTTCAAAATTGGGTGCAATATCTTTTAACGATGCAGTATTTGGCAATCATGACTCATGACCAAACTTTACACCTCTATTCTGGCCATCCCATGGGATTATTTCCATCTTCTAAAACCGCACCCAGAGTTGTCGTTACGAATGGGATGATGATTCCAAATTATTCAAAACCTGATGACTGGGAAAAAGGAAATGCTTTGGGTGTTACGCAATATGGTCAAATGACGGCAGGTTCTTTTATGTACATAGGGCCACAAGGAATTGTTCATGGAACAACCATAACGATAATGAATGCTTTTCGTAAAATTTTACCAAAAGGAGAGACGCCAAACGGAAAGTTATTTTTAACAGCTGGATTAGGCGGTATGAGTGGTGCTCAGCCTAAAGCCGGAAATATAGTAGGGTGTATTACCATTTGTGCCGAAGTGAATCCTAAAGCGGCAAGAAAGCGATATGAACAAGGGTGGGTAGATGAACTTATTCATACTATCGAGGCACTTACTGTTAGAACTAAAAAAGCACAAGAAAAAAATGAGGTCGTTTCTATAGCTTATATTGGTAACGTTGTTGACGTCTGGGAACATTTTGATAGAGAAAATATTTTTATCCATTTAGGATCAGATCAAACATCTTTACATAATCCGTGGAGTGGCGGTTATTATCCTATTGGCATTTCATATGAAGAAGCCAATCAATTAATGCGAGAAGCACCAGAGCGTTTCAAGGTTAAAGTAAAAGAAAGTCTTATACGCCAAGCAACAGCTATTAACAATCATACCCAAAAAGGGACTTATTTTTTCGATTATGGGAATGCTTTTTTGTTAGAAGCCTCAAGAGCAGGAGCTAATTTAATGGCGAAAAATGGTATCGATTTTAGATATCCTTCTTATGTTCAAGATATTCTAGG
>CALDCO010000214.1 GCA_937937185.1 uncultured Flavobacteriaceae bacterium | reverse complement strand
TGGTGAATCTGGCGAAGGTATAGAATTAGCCAGAAAATATGGCGTAAAAACCTATCCAACCCTTTTTATAGTTGACTATAATGGCCAAAAGCGTGCTAAATCTACAGGGTTTAAAAAACCTTATGTTTTAATAAATTTTGGAAAAAGAATTGTGCCTTGATTTTTTTGTCCCAGAGCATTAATAAACAAAGACAGTTTTTCTAATCTAGAGTCCTTCCATTATTTGGTTGTTTTCAACTTTTAACTTTAATTAATTGGCGCATAAAAAACCCATCACAATAAAATTGCGATGGGTTGGTATGATTTATTATAAAATCAAAAATTTGATTAATTCGTTTCTGTAAAAGGAACAGGGAATACATCAAAAATTTGATCTCCAGCTCTATCTATTGGTAACGTACTATTTAAGTTATAACGTCTTAAATCGAATAATCTATGATTTTCACACCATAACGAATAACGTCTTTGGTTTAGCATTTCTGTTACTAATGAGGCATCATCAGTTGCTCCAGCATAAGCTGGTAAACCAGCTGAAGTCCTAATTCTATCTAATGCAGCAACAGCTTGAGCAGTATTACCGCCTATATTTGCTTCAGCATAGACAAGAATTAATTCTTCATTTCTTAACAGGTCTATAGGTGAGGTGTTAGAGGCATATAAACGCGTTTCATGACTCCCAGTAAGCATGTCTTGTACACTTGGGTCTGGTCTTACTGCTGCTTTAGAAGCCACTCTGGTATCTCCTGCTTCAGCATCAGCAATCCAACTATCATGCACTATAATTTGATCTCCATTGTTAGGCATCATTGCAGTAGAAGGTCCTTTAAAAACACCATTAGTCGTATCACCACTGTTCTGGCTAAATACATGCTTAGGCCCTACAGTAAGATCTCCATTTAAATCGAAATGAGAGGCCGCTAATGCCGTTAAAGCTCCTGGCTTATCTCCAGCATACAAAGCAGCTGTAGCCGCA
Organism: uncultured Flavobacteriaceae bacterium; assembly: GCA_937937185.1. Classification (GTDB taxonomy): domain Bacteria; phylum Bacteroidota; class Bacteroidia; order Flavobacteriales; family Flavobacteriaceae; genus JAHDGB01. The sequence continues at coordinate 3,557 of CALDCO010000214.1, read as the reverse complement.
ACTCCTCTATTAAATTGGGCAAAAGTAGCCGGTGCATCGAAACCTGAAAACCCTCCTAATGGAAATATAAACTCTGAACCTGCTTGGTTTAAACTGGTTAAACCTGCATCTAATATCGATCTAACTCCTGTTAAAGCAGCACCTATGTCTAATATAGGCCCTAAATTGTTTGGGTCTGTAACATCTACTCTAGCTCTACCATAAGATTTAAGAACTTCTATTAATTCAAAACCAATTACAGTTTGTGCAAAGCCAATATACCCTGCAGCTTGTTGCGCAGTAACTGATGTTGTATTATTTACCGCTTCTATAAGTGTGTTAGCATTTTTAATCGCTCGATAACGCCCTGCCCATGCCGCCGTAACATAAAAATCTCCGTTTTCTAATGAAGTGCCGCCGCCGCCTAATAAATTAGTCGTGTTTCTTGGATCTGCATCAAATAAATACAATTCTCTAGCCATGGTTCCACTAGCAGTCGTTTGAATGCCTAAAGCATTACGCATTGAAGATTCTATTCCAACCACCAAGTTATTCAATTGATTAACCGAAGCATCGGTTAACACTCCAGATAAACTTGGATTATTTGGATCTACTTGATCTTCAAAAGTACATGAACTAATGCCAATTACAAGCAATAGTAATGGCAGATAGTAAAGTCTAATCATTTTTATATTTAATCGTCTCATTGTTTTCGTCTTTAAAAATTAACATTTAAATGGAAATAGAACTGCCTAGAACTAGGGAAAGGTGTTACATCAATACCACTCGATAATCCGGCACTACCATTTGTTGATACTTCAGGATCGTAGCCTGTGTAATCTGTAATCGTAAATAAGTTTCTTCCTGAAAGACCTAGCTTAATATTTTCTAATACGCCACTTCCAATAGATTTAACGATATTCTTTGGGAATCTGTAATACAAGGCTGCTTCTCTCATTCTAATGTAGGTTGCATCTTCAATAAAACGAGTGGCAACAAATCCAGTAGCTGCTCTGTCTTGTCCAGCTTGAGTGTCAAGATCTGGCGTTGTGCCACCTAAATCTGTTAAAAGTTTGGTTAAGTTAATATTGTCGCCACCTTCTTTCCAGTGTAGAAGAAATGATAAATCTATATTTTTAAACAATCTAATTTGATTGTTAAATGTTAACTGAAAATCTGGTTCTACATTTCCAATTTGAGTTGGCACTCCATCTACCGTTCCTGCTAATTGTGTAATAGGTTGTCCTTCTTCTGCGAAGAATGTTCCAAGTCCAAGCCCAAATCCAGCACCAGGAATTGCAAAAGCAGGCACATCTAATCGCGTTAATTCAGATCTGTTCATCCAAAATTGTAATCCTGTGTTCCAGCCAAATCGCTCATTATCTACAGCATCAACATTTAAAGATAACTCTAAACCTGTATTTTGTAAATCAGCTAGATTCGTTGTTTCGCTACCAAAACCAGAGGAAGATGGAAGTTGTCGCGTTAAAATTAAATCAAAGACTTGTCTATTGTAATAGGTCGCTTCAAAATTAATAGCATTTAAAAATCTAAGATCTAAACCTACCTCAAACTCAGAAGAAGTTTCAGGCTCGATATCAAGATCTCCTAATCCGCCTCCAATAGAAGACCCGCCATTACCACCTATTGTAACTTGTCCTAAACCTGTAAAGGTTGAACCAAATGCTGGTGAAGAACCTGTTTCTCCATAAGCGGCTCTTAACTTTAACAAGTTAAAATTATCTGAAGACCAAGATCCCAAATTACTAATATTAAAGGCTACAGAAGCTTTTGGGAAGCCATAAAATTGATTAGCATCTCCATTTAGTGTCGATTTATCCAATCGATAACCTACTGTTGCAATTAAAATGTCTTTTATATTGGCTTCAACTTGTCCAAAGTATCCAAACTCTCGTACTTGACTTCTGGTTTGACCAACACTTTGATTTGCCCCTTGGTCTAAAGTGGTTTGACCTGGGATTAAATTTGTAGCTTGGGCTAATGAAAGATCATTTTTTTGATCTAAATAAGTAACACCTGCTTGAGTCGTAAAAGCTAAATCACCATCGTTAGCATCGTGGTTCCAAACTCCAATAATTTGCGAATTAAAGTTGGTGAAATTATTTTTTCCAACGGCTACAAATCCATTTTGTCCACTCGCAATTTGCCCTTGGTGTGTTTCAGGCACATAAACATCGGTTTGATTAGCTAGGTAATCAACCCCAAAATTGGATACTATTTTAACACGATCTTTATCGCCGTTGTATAACTTGGTATTTAATGTCACCCCTTGAATAAATCTGTTATTCAAATCTTCGTTAGTAGCATTGTCTCTTACAAAAATTGGATTTCCAGGATAATTTGGATTATTTGGATAATTACCTTGAGCATCAGGGAACAAATTAAACCAAGGTCTAGTAAACGCTAAAGTATAACCAAAACTTAATCCACCTTCATTTTCATTTCCTGTAAAACTTCTACTAGATTCACTTCTAACATAATTTGAACTCAATTTAAAATCAAATACATCAGATATTTTATGATCTATATTAGCTTTTGCAGATAATCTATTAAATCCAGTTCCAAGAATAATCCCTTCTTCATCTCTGTATGAGGTACCAACATAAAATTTGGTTTTATCATTACCCCCATCAACACCAAGTTTGGTTTCACTAATTATCCCTGTGTTGCCATAAATCTCGTCTTCATAATCAATTAAACCACCATTCGCTAAAGCTTGATTAAAGGCTGCTACTTCATCAGCGCCAAACTGTTCTTCTACACTAGCAGCAGTCCAATTTCTAGTTCCAAGAGGGTTAGCTATTGTGGTAGAACCAACATCTTGTCCAAACCTGAAATTGGTTTTTCCATTTTTACCTCTTTTGGTTGTAATAATCACAACCCCTGCATTTGCACGTGTACCATAGATTGCCGCAGCCGATGCTCCCTTTAAAACTTCGATATTCTCAATATCATTTGGATCGATATCGGCTAGACGGTTAGAGGAATTTTCCTCATTACCTCGGTTTGCTCCAGAGGCACCTCTTAATCCAGAAGGAATTTCAACGTTATTAATATAAACGCCATCTACTATAATTAATGGTTGGTTGTTACCACCAATAGAGGTAATCCCTCTTAAACGCATTGCAATACCTCCTCCAGGCGCTCCAGAGGCTGAGGTAATGTTAACTCCTGTTAGTTTACCATAAAGCGCACCATCTATGGAAGTTTGCCCTGTAGTTCCAATAAGTTCTTCCGCAGAAACTGTAGAGACGGCATTTGCTAAGTTAGACCTTTTAATGGACGTTGCTAAACCAGTAATTACCACTTCTTCCAAAGAGGTGGCAGATTCTTGCATCGTCACATTTACGGTTTGCGCAGAAGTGACTGTTTTTTCAATAGTCTCAAAACCTAAAGAAGAAAATTCTAAAGTTACAGGAAAGCTTTCTGCATTAATCGCGTAATTTCCATCAAAATCGGATGTTGTACCTGTAGACGTCCCTTTAATAATAACGTTAACACCTGGTAAAGGTGAGCTTGTAGACCCATCTGTTACTGTTCCCGTAATCTGCTGAGCT
>CALDCO010000213.1 GCA_937937185.1 uncultured Flavobacteriaceae bacterium | reverse complement strand
CACTAAAGGCAAATTCAACGAAACGCATAAAAACGATAGTGTCGCTTCGAAAATCTCTCATTTCCCTTTACCAGTACCGGCTATGCATTCTAAATCTAGAAAATCACCTATAGATCACATTATTTCTATGTCTAAAAGAGGCGCCGATTTCTATTATAATGCCAGCAAAATAACTTCGGATATGGCCATAGAATTATTAAAAAAGAACTCAAAATTAAATATGAATTCACAAACTAATAATGGCAAGTCTGTGGTCTATTTATCCGAAAAAGGGATGACTATAATTAATGGAGAAATGGTTGAAAACAACAATTAATTACTAGTTATACCTAGTTTATAACCTAGGTTTAGTTTGAAGAAGCCATCAAATTAAAACTAAGAAAAATAGTTCAGTAGTAGCGTTTACACATATATCTTTCCCTGTCGCTTCGGTATAAATTACTGCAATTATTCCAATGAGAAGGAGCTCGTCTTATCTCTTACACTTGTTCATGTAAATGGTAGTGCTTCTATTAACGTAAATTTTCTTATGTCGAAATCACGTCATAAGTATCATGAAAATGTCTGGTAATTATAAACAGGCATTGATACGCATTTAAAACTGAGCTCTATTTAACTAATTAAAGCATGAGCAAGCAACCTATTGGGATATTCGATTCTGGTGTTGGTGGCACTTCCATTTGGAAAGAAATTCATCATTTATTGCCTTATGAAGACACCATCTATTTAGCCGATAGCATTAATGCACCCTATGGCCCTAAAGGAAAACGAGCTATTATAAATTTAAGCCTAAAGAATACCGAGTTACTTTTAGAAAAAAATTGCAAACTCATTGTTGTTGCTTGTAATACAGCAACAACAAATGCCATTTCTTTATTAAGAGAACGCTATAATTGTCCTTTTATAGGCATTGAGCCCACTATTAAACCTGCTGCACTAAATTTTAAAACTAAAGCAATAGGGATATTAGCAACTAAAGGCACGTTATCTAGTAAATTATTTCATACTGCTACCAGTTTATATAGTACTGTTTTAAGGATTATAGAACAGGAAGGCGAAGGGATTGTGGAGTTAATAGAGAGTGGAAAAATAATTCTCCTGAAATGACTTTTCTTTTAGAAACTTATTTAAAACCTATGCGAGAGGCTAATATTGATTATTTAGTGTTAGGCTGTACACATTATCCATACTTAATTCCACAATTAATTAAGCAGCTTCCTAGTCATGTCAAAATTATTGATTCAGGTGAAGCAGTGGCAAGACAAACCAAAGTCATATTAAAAAAAGAACAACTTATTAATCCTCTAATGCATAAAACGACTCCTAAATTTACACCAATGGTCGTCCTGAAATCATGGCATCGCTTTTAGGTAATGACTTAACGGTACAGTATTTGGAATTTTGATTTTTTCATGATATTGGCAGAACAAAAAAGACTGCCCTTTTAAAAGACAGCCTTTTATATTTATTTTAGTAGATTGAACTATAAATTAATCTCTATCAGCTATTTTGTTATCGATATTCAGTTTTTCTAAATGCAAATTAACGGTTTTCTTTTTCTTATTGTACTCTAAGAGTGCAACATGCCCTAATTTGGCAGGTAAAACTCTAAAATCTATTTTTCCTTTAGATTGTTGTAAATAAATTTTATCTTCTGTTAATTGACCGTCATTATAAATAATAGACTTAAATGCTAATTTATTTTTTTCACCTTTTAGTCGTTCATAATCTATAAACATTGAGTAAAAGCGATCTCTGTTGGCATCTATTTGAGTGTATTCATAATCAAATGCCCCAAAAGCTTTTAAAGCATGTGCGTTTAATTGAGGGCTTCCAAAATCGACAAGACTTGGTGCTCTAGATTTCCCTTTCTTAAAAACTTCTATATCTTCCAAATCAAATTTATCGCTAAACTTAAAGACTAAAGCATCTGTAATCGTTAATTGAGTCACAGTATTTCTTCCTCGGCCACCATTTAATACCGCTGCTGCTATTCCTCCTGCACTTGCTGTTTTTTTATACCTTTCGCCTATACCATAATAAGACCCTTCCTGAGTTCTAATAATATCATGAAAATAAACGTAACCTCTATTGGTCTTCTTTCCTTTAGAGTTAGGAGGCATCATCTTATCTATTTTATTTGTCCAACTAATCTTGCTATCATTCAAAACAGCACCATCTAATTGTAAGACTTGTGAAAATAAACCAAGACTTTTATCTGTGATAATATTATCTCCTTTATTAAAATATTCTCCTAATAATACCAATTCTTTATTTTCAGATAAAAACGCATTTGTAATTAATCTAGGGTTCTCTTCTTTATCATATTCTTTCTCAAATAATAATTTCCCTGTTTCTATATCTATTACAAGAATTTTTGTGTTACCAGATTGGCTAAGTATTGATTTTTTAGATGTTTCCATTGCAACCACTACTTTTTCATTAGCTTCAATTGGGTTAATGCTATGTATCTGTTTTGATTCGTCTGGCGACTTATAAATCCAAGACTTTCCACCATCTGTAGCAACATATTTTAATCCATACCCTATTTTTTTGTTATCTATGACATAATTAAAAATAAAGCCTTTATTATCTACTGGAAATAACATATTAAAATTACCTGATTTAACCATGGCGTTTAACCATTTCATTTCTTTTTTATTTACCGGTATGGTAATATCATTACCCTGTTTCCCTCTTCTATCGAAAGTGACCAACTTGTAATGCTTCTCTTTTACATTAACCATAGCAAACATTAATGCTTGATTATTAAATTTACTATTTGCTAAAATGGTGTTTTTATCGTCTACATATGATTTTGTTGCAATATCATTAAGGTTGTTATCCAACATTTTTATAGCATACTCGCGTTTGCCTTTTTTAAGTTTATCAACTTCATAATAAAAATAATAGCCGTCTACATCTTTATTTTTATCTATAAAAGAGCCTGAATTCTTTATTTTAAAAGAGGCAATTTCATTAAGTGTTTTTTCTTGTGCGCTAGTTATCATCAAAGCGCAAAATAATGCTAATACTAAAGTGTGGTGTTTTCTCATTTTTTTGGGGTTTATTTATTTTTGTTGAAAGAATTGTAGATGTTTTTTAAATGCTTTATCATTTGAAATTTTAGATGGCACCGCTTCACAAAAAGCAAGTCCCAGCTTTTTAACTTCAAATAATTCTAAATTATTTAAAAACAACCTAATTGTATTGAGATGTTTTTCATCTGAAAATTTATTTTTAGGTGGAACATATTTACCTAGCTCATGATTCTTTTTTGCTTCATAAATTTTTCTAAGAATTTTCGCCATGGAAATATAATAGAAGTTTTCGTCGATTAACTTGTTATCAAACTTTTCAATAAGTTGGTAAATAGCAATATCGAAACGTTTAAAATCTATAGTATAAATAATACTTTGCGGATTGACAATCGTTTTTATTTTAGTGATGTTGTTTTTATCCCCTACTTCAGTTTTACTCGAAATACCAAACTCTTTTATTAATTTTTCAACTCTATAAGGAATTTCAGGATGTGTTTTTATAGTATCAGAAACTAACTTGAATTCATTTATTGCTTCTTCTGTATCGAAGATAGAAGTGTTTTCTTTTAACCAATACGACTTAAACTCATAGTTCTTAAAATTAAAAGTACTATCCAATTTAACATCATGATGAAAAGTCATATCATCAACATCCTTAAGTTTATTTAATGAGCTAATGGCATGCGATGGCTTATAGTTTGTTTTTGAAAACAAAACATAACCCAAAGAATCGGCCTCTGCTTCCACACGCTTTGATCGCTCAAGCATGTTAATACTTAGTGCGTCGACAAGCAAAAGCCCTGCTCTTGTTCTTCCGTATTTTTGCTTTTCTACTGCTTTTATTTTCTTTTTTGTTGCTTTAGAATTAATTAAAGACACTCTTTTTGTGACACTTTTAATAGAGTGGTTTAATACATAATGTGCAATTTCATGACAAATCACAGAGGCCAGTTCATCATCAGAATCTAAAGCAGTAAATAAGCCCATATGGATGTCGAACAATCCATTACCATAACATGTGGCATTAGGAATGCTGCTGTTTTTTATAAAAAAATTAAAGTCTTTCGTCTCAATTTCTGGGTTGGCGTTATATATAACTTCCAGAATATTATGGAGATTTTCTTTTATTTCTGAATTAAAAAAGTAAACACTATCATTTATTCTATTAATAATGTTTTCGTCCCTATCCTTATAAGCTTTTTTTATTTCTGAAGAAAATTTTCCTTGAATCTTATCGATATGATTCCGATTAATATGCTCTAAATAACCCTTTATAGAATCTAGGTTTTTAGGTAGATAATCATTAACGTTATTTTGAGCTACAAGAAGGCTAGAATAACATAAGAATGCAATTAATAATTTCATGTGTTTTTTATAGATTTGGGTTCTATATTTTCGTAAATATATAAATTATAAACAGTTATGCAAATTTATAAAGACTATTTTAAAGTTTAATTTATATTATTTTTAACCTAAAAAAAGTAATGACACTAATAGGCTTGGGGATTATAACACTATTTCCCCTTGTAAAATAATAAAACCACCAAAAGTCGTGTTTTGGCGGTTTTATTACAAAACTCATTTAAATATTAGGCTTTAATAATTTTCTCCTGATGAAGAATGGATTCTTGATGCACCGCTTTAAAGATTTTCAAAGTAAATTCTTCACTTAACCCTCTACTATCGCCTTCTAAAATCATTTTACCTAAAATCTCATTCCACCGCTTGCTTTGT
>CALDCO010000212.1 GCA_937937185.1 uncultured Flavobacteriaceae bacterium | reverse complement strand
TTCATAATAGAAAGATTACCCGACACCATGTTAATGATATTACTGGGCACAAAGAATGGTGAAATCTTTTTTGGGCCGCCTTTCAGATAAGCTTCATTACTTTTTTCAATACCCGGCAAACCACCGATACCACTACCAATCGCAACACCTATGAGATCTGCATTTTCTTCGGTTACTTCAAATCCAGAATCTTTTCTTAAGTTTTGAATACGGTTTACAAGTTCTCTGGCAATACCTTCTTCTCGTAATGATTCAGAAATAGTTACATCTAAAGCAACGGTTAATATTCCTTCACTTGCTACAAGCCAACCTTCAATGTCCTGGGAGGTAATTTCTACATCGCCGAGTTCTAAATTAACACTTTTTCCGTTACAATCTACTTCTATCGTACCATTTTGTTCTATTTCTTTTATATCTTTTGAAGTCATTTTATTTATTTCACCAGCAATTATCTTCATATCTTTCCCAAAACGAGGACCTAATGCTTTAAAATTGGGCTTAATTTGCTTCACTAAAATACCAGATGCATCTTCCAAAAGCTCAATATCTTTAATATTAACTTCATTCTTAATTAAGTCTGCAACTGCTAGTATTTCATTTTTCTGTTTAGTCGAATTAATAGGAATCATTATTTTTTGTAATGGCTGGCGCACTTTTATTTTTTCCTTTGCTCTTAATGACAGAACTAAGGACGAAATTGTTTGTGCACTTTTCATTTTACGTTCTAATGAGCTATTTATATAACTCGCATTAAATTTTGGAAATTCAGCTAAATGAACACTTTCAAACGCTTCTTTTTTGGTCACGAAGTTCAAATCTAAATACAATCTATCCATAAAGAATGGTGCAATTGGCGCACCTAATTTAGCTATGGTTTCCATACATGTGTATAGCGTTTGGTAAGCTGAAATTTTATCTTCTTGGTAATCTCCTTTCCAGAAACGCCTTCTACTCAAACGCACGTACCAATTACTTAAATAATCTTGTGTAAAATTAGAAATGGCTCTTGCTGCTTTTGTGGGTTCATATTCGGCATAGAATTTATCTACTTTTTGAATGAGTGTGTGCAATTCAGACAAAATCCATCGGTCTAATTCTGAACGATCTTTCAAAGCGATATCTGCTTCACTATAATTAAATTTATCAATATTTGTATATAGTGTAAAGAACGAATAGGTATTATAAAGTGTACCAAAGAACTTACGTTTTACTTCTTCAATACCCTCCAGATCAAACTTTAAATTATCCCAAGGATTTGCGTTTGCAATCATATACCAACGTGTGGCATCGGCACCATAAGTTTCAAGCGTTGTAAAGGGATCGGTCGCATTGCCTAAACGTTTGGACATTTTTTGCCCGTTTTTATCTAAAACCAAGCCATTTGATACTACATTTTTATAAGCTACCGAATCGAAAACCATTGTCCCAATGGCGTGAAGCGTGTAAAACCACCCTCTGGTTTGATCGACTCCTTCAGCAATAAAATCGGCCGGAAAGGTCTTATTATCATCTATTAATGCTTTGTTTTCGAATGGGTAATGCCACTGCGCATAAGGCATAGACCCAGAATCGAACCATACATCTATTAAATCGCTTTCGCGATACATAGGTTGTCCAGAAGGCGAGACTAATACAATAACATCGACTATATTTTTATGGAGGTCGATTTTTGCATAGTTTTCTTCTGAGTTATTTCCAACCTCAAAATCGGCAAAAATATCGGCTTTTAAAACACCTGCTTTAACAGCTTTAGCCATTTCGGATTTAAGTTCTTTGACTGAACCAATACAAATTTCTTCTTTTCCGTCTTCGGTGCGCCATATTGGTAAAGGGATCCCCCAATAGCGCGATCGTGATAAATTCCAATCGTTAGCATTGGCTAACCAATTTCCAAAACGCCCTTCTCCAGTACTTTTAGGCTTCCAATTAATGGTTGTGTTTAACTTATGCATGCGCTCCTTTACATCAGTTACTTTAATAAACCATGAATCTAATGGGTAATATAAAACAGGTTTATCGGTTCGCCAACAATGTGGATAGCTGTGCTTGTATTTTTCAACTTTAAAAGCGCCATTTTCTTCTTTTAACTTTATCGCTAACTCAACATCTATAGAACGTTCTGGTGCTTCACCGTCTTTATAGTATTCGTTTTTAATATATTTCCCCCCAAACTCCTTCATTTCTGGTCGAAAGCGTCCTTGTAAATCGACAAGTGGGACTAAGTTATCATTCTCATCTTTTACTAATAATGGCGGGATTTCTGGGTTTGCTTGTTTGGCAACCAAGGCATCATCTGCACCAAAAGTTGGCGCGGTGTGTACTATTCCAGTACCATCTTCAGTCGTTACAAAATCTCCAGAAATCACTCTAAAAGCATGTTCTGGATGATCGTGCGGTAATGCATATTTTAAAAGTTGCTCGTATTTTATACCTACAAGGTCTTTTCCTTTACATTCTTTAACCACATAAAATGGAATTTTTTTATCGCCATCTTTATACTCTAGTAATTCTGGTTTGCTTTGTACTTCACTGTATTTTCCTGCAAATTGTTTAGCTACCAGTGCTTTTGCTAAAATCACATTCATAGGTTTAAATGTGTATTGATTATAGGTTTCTACTAAAACATAATCAATTTTTGGCCCTACGGTTAAAGCAGTATTACTTGGCAGAGTCCAAGGAGTCGTCGTCCATGCTAAGAAATAAATACTGCCTTCGTCTTGTAAAAAATCTGGAAGGGTTTCTTTTATCGCTTCAAACTGTGCCACCACAGTTGTATCTGTAACATCTTGATAAGTTCCAGGCTGGTTTAACTCGTGAGAACTTAATCCGGTTCCTGCTTTAGGAGAATAGGGTTGGATGGTATACCCTTTGTATAGTAATTTTTTATTATATATTTCTTTTAATAACCACCAAACACTTTCCATATATTTTGGCTCATAAGTAATATAGGGGTCGTCCATATCTACCCAATAGCCCATTTTTTGGGTGAGATCGTTCCAAATATCGGTATAACGCATTACAGCTTTACGGCATGCGGCATTATAATTTTCTACAGAAATGGTTTTCCCGATATCTTCTTTAGTTATTCCTAATTCTTTTTCTACCCCTAACTCAATGGGTAAACCATGCGTATCCCAACCTGCTTTACGTTTTACCTGAAAGCCTTTCATGGTTTTGTAGCGCGGAAAAATATCTTTAATCGCACGTGCTAATACATGATGCACTCCAGGTAAACCATTTGCCGACGGCGGGCCTTCAAAAAACACATAAGGTGTCGCATTTTCTCGGGTCGTTACACTCTTCTCAAAAATGTTATTTTCTTGCCAATAAGCGAGTATTTCGCTAGCCACATTTGGTAAGTTAAGTCCTTTATATTCAGGAAATCCTGCATTCATAATCTCTTAATTTCTATAAGTACGCGAAATTAAGGAATTTTGATAAAAAAGTGGTTATAATTGGCTAATAGAAATTAAAGGCGAAAAGGTTAGGCACTTCATATTTCACCAATTATAACATTTGATATGGATAAACTTTAGTAACTTTAGTTCAACCTAAACATTTAGCAAAATAGTAAGTGAGTTGAGTTTTATAACCAGAAAAACAAGGTTTTGGATACTGTTTTTTATTTTTTACGTGTTATAACAATGGTTATTCCCATAATTTATAAGGCATTTTACTTAATTGAGAATTATAATATTTAATCTCTCCAGTAACTTCATCGCCCAACCAATCTGGTTTTTCAAAACCTTCTTCTTCAGTTTCAAGTTCTACTTCGGCAATAATTAAACCCTCGTTTTCACCAAAAAACTCATCAACCTCAAAAGTGTGTTTCCCTACTTTTACTTCGTATCGTACTTTATCGATAATGCCTTTTTCACACAATAGTAGTAACGATTTTGCGTCTTCTTTTGGGAGGTCTTTTTCCCATTCAAAACGAGATAGACCGTTAGGCGTTGAGCGTCCTTTTATAGTTAAAACGCCTAGATCTCCTTTTAATCTCACTCGAACTGTACGTTCCTTATGCGAATTTAAATACCCTTGTACAATTCGTGTATGCTTAAAAGCATGGGTTTTAAAGGCTTTAGAACTTACTAAAAATTTACGTTCTATTTCTATCATACTTACTTTTAGCGAAGGCATTAATTTCTTAAAATTATTTTGTCAAGTTTATAACCTTTCTTATGTCTTCTATTGATTTAATTTCTTTACGTATCGTTTCAAGTTTAAAACTAAGCGTATCTGAAGTTTTAGAACTCATAAGTAAATTTGGATTAAACTTTGTATAAGCAAATTTTTTATCTACGATAGCCCAGATCATTGCACTATTATTTTCTAAAATTTTACATTCTTCATTTATTTTAAGATTAAAAATACTATTTATTCCAGAGTATATCATTGCGAATTTTTTTGTTTTAAGTACATCATTATTAGTGCCTTTCAATTTTATAAAAACTTTTTTTCCTTTCTCTTTGATTAATCTATCTACATTATAAATTCCAAATCCTCCTATTTGAAAAGTTCTTAAAATTTCTTCAGTAACATAACCCTTCCTTAAATTCTCTTTTTGCCTTTCTTTTAACGCTTTTAATTTTTCTGCTTTTTTCTTTTCATATGCTTCTAACCTTTCTGCTTTTACCTTTTCATAGGTTTTTAATGCCTCTTTAAAATCCTTTTCTTCATAAACAGGTTTTACTCTATAAGACACACTCTTTACTGTAGTTTTGAATTCTACAATATACACTCCTACAGTTTCACTTCTATTAATATTAAATGAATTCCATTCAATATTAGCATCATCTGGGTTATAATTTGTTTCACTATCGTCTATTTCAAAAATGGTGTTTTTAAAATCTTTTAATTCTGGATAAAAATCAATATTAGGAAAGTGAATATCAAATGTAGGTTTATTTCCAGAGGCCATAATAGGTTTTGTTGGTAAATTTTCTATAATTAAATCATCAATTACATCATCTTCTATCGTTTCTGTCTTTTGTATTGGTTTTTTAATGTTTTCTAATTTATTTCTTTTAACCCATTTTCTTTGAACTGTATCTAAATAATAAAATTTATATTCTTTAGTGTTCTTGGTTATTTTTAAACTGATTTTTGGTTTTTTTGACGGGTTTACAAAAACTGGTTTGTTATTTTGAAATGCTTTCATTTCAAACATCCCATCTGACTCAAAAGTATATACATCTCCATTAAGGTTATATTCCATAGGGATTCCTGAAAGAAAGAAATCTAACGGATCTCTAAACTCTCTAAAATAAACATCTACATCTCCTACAACTATATTTCCTTCTTTATCTAAAAATGCTTCATTTGGAATTTCTATCTTAGTTCCCGATTTATATTTTAAAATCGAATTTTTATTTGCCTTAACTCTGTTTTTTTTATAGGGTATGTTTATGTTCTTTAAAACAGGTTTTATAAAAGAGTTATCAATTATCTCCTTATCAGAAACAACTTCAATTTTGTTAGTAACGATATCTTTTTTGCAGCTATTTAATATAGAAATAAATAGTATTAAAATAATTAGTTTTTGTCTCATAGTTTAGAATATAGATTACTTATAACTATTATAACGTGTTTTTATTATTAATTTCTATCGGTCAATTTCACGAAAATTTATATAATACGTTCTAAGATATAGTACTTTTGAAACTCACAATACTTTTATGCTTGTTAACACACCGACGAGAAAAATTATTCATATCGATATGGATGCGTTTTACGCATCTGTAGAGCAAATGGATCGCCCAGAACTTAGAGGCAAACCACTTGCCGTTGGTGGTGGCGGTCCTCGTGGTGTGGTTAGCGCAGCTAGCTACGAAGCTCGAAAATATGGCGTAAAAAGCGCAATGAGTGGCGTTAAAGCCAGGCGACTTTGTTCTGAATTATTATTTGTCTCACCGCGGTATGATCGTTATAAAGAGATTTCAAATAAAATCCGAAAAATATTTTACGACTACACCAATTTAGTAGAACCACTATCACTTGATGAAGCCTATCTTGATGTTACCGAAAACAAAAAAGGAAACCCAAGTGCTTCTCTTATTGCTGAAGAAATTAGAGCACGTATTTTTAATGAAGTAGGTTTAACAGCATCTGCAGGAATTTCAATAAATAAATTCATTGCTAAAGTTGCC
>CALDCO010000211.1 GCA_937937185.1 uncultured Flavobacteriaceae bacterium | reverse complement strand
TCTACATTTAGCTCAGTATCCCAAACTCTTACTTCATCAATGTTTCCTCCAAAATAAGCTGTAGGTGTATTTTTACCCGCAGCTGCGATGTAAAAAGATTCGTTTGTAGCTAAAGGGGCAGGTAAATTAGCATTGGTATCTAAAACACCATCGATGTATATTTTTGCATTGCTACCATTATAAGTTACTGCAACATGATGCCATTCATTTTCTGGTATCGAAACAGAAGAAGTAACACTTTGATTAACTCCATTTATCCAACGCATTTGTACATGTCTTGCTCCATCTAATCTTAAGTCGTAGCCAGAAGTATAGCCCGTATTTCTTTTAGATAGTATAGAAGCATTATTTGTAGCAGCATCTCTTTTTATCCATGCAGAGATTGTAAAGCCAGCAGGATTTAAATCTAAATTATCCTCCATGTCTATAAAATCTGAACTACCATCAAAATAAACAGAGCGCACCCTAGCTATTTCTTCAGCATAGCCAAATGTGATAAATTTAGTGCCATCAAAATCGTAGTTTCCTTCTAATACTGTTGGATCTGATAAACTTGGGCGCATCACTCTATACGTTGCAGTAGGATCAAATATGCTCGTATCAGAGATGAACATATAAAAATCTCCTGGAGGTGAAATCCCTCTTAAAGCACTCATTGGTATTCTTACTTTTACTTCACCCACATCACCGCCAGTTTCAACCACTTTCCATATGCGTTGATTACTTTCGAAAGTTACGGGTGTACTTAAACCAGCAATGCCAGAGCTTAAATCGACATTAATCATGTTTAACAAATTTAAGTCACCATTGTTATCTCCCCATGTTAGGAATTGTTTGTCTCCAAAACCTGTGGTAGCTGCTTTATTTAAATTATTTGTATCGTAAATATCTGTTAATCCCATTGTAAGAATGCCTTCTATTGGGCCTATGCCATCTACGGCATTATTTATACTTAAAGATTGTCTTTGGTCTAACTCTGAAGCATCATCACGCCCAATACCTGTAATGTTATAGTTAAAACCAGTATTAGCAGATTGATCCCAAATTACTGTACCATCTGAATCTACATAGTCTTGAGAGGTGCCATTTACCCCTAAAGTGATGCCATATTTTAAGGCTAAATAAGATTGAATTTTATTATGTTCTTGTGTTAAATCTGCATCACTCTTTCTTGAAGAATAGGTAATGATTTCGGCAACTTTACCATCGTAACTAGCCATGAAAGATTGACTTCTTCCAATCCAAAACCTTGAATTGTATATGTTCCTATATGTTAATGGAGCAACTTCTGTAGTTCCAATATTTAATCCATTATAAAATAACTCACTAGCATTTTCAGAAGGTGTGGTTCTTACATTAATGATACCAACATTGTCATAAGATGAAGTCGTACTTGTCTCCGCTAAACCGTATAAATTATTAGCACCAATATCATAGGATATTACCTCATTAGTATGTCTGGCAGAATATGCACCCAAACCAATACCTGTTATATCTTGATCGACATCATTTTCATCTGAATTAGAGAATGCTGAGGCATTAGCATCACCAGTGAATAAATCCATAGGGGCTAAACTTCTGTTAACAGTTACATCTGGTAAAATAACAATAAAAATGTCTTGAGAAAAGAATCCTGAATCTCCAGATAAATATTCTTGGGGTAAAACTGTAGGGTCAGGATTTAATCCACCGCCGCCAGGGATATTATCAAAAGAAATTACAGGATTAAAATTAATATTTTCAGTAGGGTTATCGTAATAGGTTGGTTCTTGTCCAGCAGTATTTGCAGTCGCATCTGATCCATTTCCTTGATCTACCCATAAACTTACGGCATTTCCATCTGTATAACTTAAACCTTCTGTACTGTTTAACCACATTTGTAAACTAGATGTTACACCTCCAGGACCATTGGTTAAAATTGGGTCTGTAAGCATTATATTATCTATGGCTATATCACTTTGGTGGGAATTTAATGTCGTAACATGCATTCTTAACTTAACAGTTTGGCCTATGTAATTACTAAGGTCATAAATTACATTAATCCAATCTTCAGTGCTATTTTGTTGTACTTGTTTTTCATCCTGAAACCATCCAGAATCATTATAGGTTAATCCATTATTAGTACTTATTTGTAGTTTAAAGTCACCTGAACGAAGACCATACCTATGAAAATCGAAGCTAAATTGAGGATTTATTAATCCTGTTAAGTCAAAACAAGGGCTATCGAAAAAGAATGTTTCATTTGTATTACCACTTGCTTCTGTGTAATAGTAGAATAATCCATCAGAAGCCATACTTGGACCTGTGTCTCCTGAACTTGTAGGACCGCTAAGTCTAGTCCAATCCTCATCATCATCTGCACTTTGAGACCAGCCCCCTATACCTGACTCAAAACTTTCCGAGTAGGGATAAGTATTTATAGTACTAATACAACTTGGAGGTATAATGGCATTACCAGTTATACTGAAATTGTATGGGTTCTCATTAGAATCATTATTAGCTATTGTTACTGTTGCATTTTTAACGCCAACTGTAGTAGGAGAAAAAGAAATACTAAATGTAGTAGATCCTCCAGCACTAATTGGAGTTGTTGGTAAAGCGGTAACTGTGTAATCAGCTCCTGTTATCTGTACTAAAGGCGCTCCTGTAAGATTTAAATCTGATGTTCCGGTATTTTGTATGGTAAAAGTATGAACAATAGGAGCAGAGGGGATATTAAAATCGCCAAAATCTGTATTATCTGCAACTGCTGGAGTAATGTCTCCATCTGGAATCGTATTTCCTAATCCTACCACATTAATTTCAGGTTGTGGTGTAATAGTAGTTAGAGAAATTTCGTCTATAGCCATATCACTTCGATAACCATTTCCTGTGGCACCTCGAAATCTTAATCTTATGGTTTGGCCAATGTAAGCAGTTAAGTCTATTGTTCCAGTACTCCAAGTAGCTGAATGAGATGTATGCTGTGCCCCAGTTCTAGTCCAAAGAGTAGTTGGGTAGGTTGCTCCGTTATCGGTACTAATCTCTACACTTAAAGTTCCCATTTGCCCCAAACGTCCATACATATGGTATTTAAAGCTAAAATTAGGTCCTATTTGTCCAGTTAAATCAAATTGGGGACTGCTTAAAAGACCAGTACCATTAGGACCAATATTGGTTCCATTGGTATTTGTTGCCTCTGTAAATAGGAAAAAGCTATCCCCACCAAATACATCGTCTGAAGATAGAGCGGGTCCAGTTTGTGCAGAAGGAGTTGAATTCCCACCGTTTTCTTCTATTTTTCTTTCCCAATCTCCAGTATCTCCACCGTCTTGATTCCATAAACCTAATCCAGTTTCAAAACTTTCGGTGTACGGATAAGCAGTAATTTGAGAATAAATACTAGAAGAGATTAGTATAGTAAATACTAATATTGTAGATTTAACTAGGGATGTAAAATTATGCATATGCAGGTTATTTTAAATTTGAGGTCATTATAATACTACAAATTTACAAAAAACACCTATTAAATGCAAAATTAATCGACGAAATGCATTATTGTATTTAAATAGTTGATTATCAGTTATTTAAAATATTAAATAAAAATATTTTTTGTTCTTAAGATGCATTTTGTCGGTTATTTTGTACGAATAATCTTCTTAATTATAGAATTATTGGTATTTAGGTCTTTAATTTTTAAAAAATAAGTACCGGTAGATAATCCATTAGTTGCACTAATTTTAATTTCATTATTTATCGCTTTTTTGTGAGTTTCGTTTACAATAGTGCGCCCACTTATATCAAATAAACTATAATTTATAGTCTCTATTTTATCTGGAAATTTAATACTAATAGCCTCATTAAATGGATTGGGATAGATGCTTATTTCCTCTAAAACAGATGCGGCATTACCTAATGTTTTAACCGTCACTGGTACTGAAATGGTAATGGTATGACTGCCACAAGATTCATTTTTACTCGTTAATTTTACATCGTATGTTCCAGATTGAACAAAAGTGTAAGTAGGGTCTGCATCAGTAGACGTCCCAAAGCCATCGTTAAAATCCCAATTGTAATCATTGGCATTGCTAGAGTTGTTAATAAAATACACTTCACCATTGTTTAAGGGGTTAATATCAAAATTAAAATTAGCGATTGGTCTGTTTTCGGTATTAATCTTCACTTCTTTTCGGGTGCTGTTAAAGCTATTTATTTTCCAATCGTAGAAAAAATAATAAAAATCGGTTCCAGCGCTAGCACTGCTACTTTTTATAGTTACAGTACCATTAGTATAGGGATAGTTCGTATTGCTATTGTTTCGGTATAAACTTAAACCATTAGACAATTCTTTAGCCACTAATCTTAGGTTTGAAGCTGGAGGCACAATAAAATCTAATGTGATCGTTTGTATGCCAGCTGTATTTAGAAGAATGACCCTACTGTCTAACATTTTCCCAGTGCTATCTTGTAGTTGCACTTCAATCTCACCAGGTTGATTCGTATTTATGGTCACTTCATTTAAAGTGATCCTTTCTAAAGTATCAAAAATAAGATAGCGTTCGCCCCCTAAGAAATTACCATTAGAGTCGAGTTGTGTTTCTCCCACGTTAGGGTTTTCAATCCTATTTTCAACGAAATAAGAACTATTAGTTGCTATTATGGGCGTCGTAAAGTTAGCTCCGGTGTAAACTGGTATTGAGTCGTTTATTGCATTGTACCAATTAATGGTCCCTGTTCCTGAAGCCGTTAATTGAGCAATTTCTCCCACACAAATATCAACATCGCTGGCATTAGGTTGCCGTGTAAGCGCAACCATTACAACATCTTGAACGGTTTTAGTATTATTAGTAACAGAAACGGCGATAGTTTGCGATTCATAACCAGAAGCTTCATAAGTAACGTTATAGGTGCCTGCTTCAATTAATCTATAATAATCTCCAAATGTTTTACTGGAGGTCACCCAAGAATTGTTTTCATCATGACCAGAAATGTATATTTTTGCTGAAACGGGATTCCCAGAGGCATCACTTACTGTCCCTTGAAACCCATAATTTGCTTGTTTCATGTAATTTAAAAGCGCTTGCTTATTATATTCCCAATGGTTTGGTAATTGTGAACCAGGCAGGTATTTTGTATCTGAGAGTTCAATAGTTACTTCTTTTGCATGCCTGTAATAGTTCATATAATCTTGGCGCCCGCCATAAACGATATACCAGGTTGCACCATTAGTAACACCTGGGCTAGGATAAACTGAAGCGTCTTCATCTACAGTCATATAAGTCGTGTCTCCTAACACATCGCTATCCTCTTGACATTTAGTAGCATATTCATTACAGAGGTACTCATAATAATTATGATCTGGATGTTGCAAAAGGGTGTTGTCGTTTGGGTAATTAACCAATTCTGTTCCGCCATGAAAGTTTGCTGATAAAACAAAATTCATACGTTCTTCAAACTTCATAAATGCTTTCGTTTCGTTTTCATAATTATCGTTTATACTACTATAATGTAATCTATTGCTATTTACATTATCTGGATAATTTCTGTTTAAATCTTGACCGTTTCTATTAGATCTTGTAGGCGAAGTAATTGTATTATTACCAATTGCGCCATAAGTACCATCTGGGTTAGCAGATGGGTTAATGTATATTTCTGTTGAATTTACGATGTTAGCGACCTCCGGGTCGATATCATAATTGGATAATAAATAATCAATGAGACGCAACATTAAAGGAAAACCAGCGAGCTCATTGCCATGCATGGATGAGGTGTATAAAAATTCTGGTTCAGCCTCTTTTATTGAAACGTGATCTGATATTTTTAATACCCAAAGGTCTCTACCATTTTTAGTTTTACCAATACTTTGTAATGAACATAATTCGGGGTATGTACTAGCATAATAGTGCATTTTATCTGTATATTGAGAATAAGTTGGATAGGCATCCCAGGTAGTATCCCAACTTGCAATTAAATTAGAATTTCTATTTCGTATTGCTTGAGGTGATTGCCCACTTAAATGCGGATTGAAATGAAGCTCATTGTCACGCCTATCAACTTTGTAGTCTAAGTTGTATTTCAAAAATTCGTTAAATGAATTATGATTAGCATAGGCTTCAACTTCTAACTTATTTCTATCGATAGATTTATGACTAAAAGATAAAAATTTAGAAAGCGTTTTTATTTGATTCTCATTTTTTGCTTTGAAAGTAAAACAGACTTCTCCTTTAGATGCGATATAGTTTAACGCTAATTGTTTGCTTAAACGAGCTTCTTTAAAATTTTGAGAATGAATAGGGGCTAGTGTGCTAATAAATAAAACACAAAGTAATACAACGGTTCTCATTTTTTTGAGTTTGAATAGTTAATTTATGTGTATTACATTTATTAGTAGATTAAATGTAATGGGACAACATAAATATAAGAATTTTTACATAAAAAAACAAAATTAAATGAGAGTTAATTGTTTGTTTAATAATGCTTTATATGCAATTGTTATATTATAAAAGCCTTATCAATATTTTGATAAGGCTTTTAATTTAAAATTAAGCTTATGATAGTTTAATTTATTGGGACAAGTATTACTATTATTTTTTAAGTAATTGTTTAAAAAATAAATCTTTAGAGTTGTCATTCATTATTTTTATAAAATAAGCACCTTCATCAATTATATTAATTGTTTTTAGGGTAACATTTCGGTTTTCAGAGACCGTTTTAAATAATCTGGTAACAAGTCGACCTCTAATGTCAAATAATTCAATTTGAATTTGATCCCCTATATAATTTTGAGGCATGTTTATATGGAGGACTTCATTAAAAGGATTAGGGTATATTTTAATGTCATTAATGGTATTGCTGTCTCCTCCCAAGGTAGGGTTTTCAACAGTAACAACAGCATTACACATAGATACTAATCCATTAGTGTCAGTTACAGTTAAAATAACATTATTTGATCCTATGTTTGAAAAATCAAATGTATTAGGTGTTGCTGTTAATGTTGCTATTTCGCAATTATCTGTAGAACCATTATCTATATCTGCTCCAGTAATACTTGCCATACCCGTAATAGCATCTAGTTGAACAGTAATATCCATAGCACTACATGTAGGTGCAATCGTATCATCAATAACCACATTTTGCGTTTGTGTAGCGATATTCCCATTACCATCATCATAAGTCCAAGTAATGGTCGTGGAACTCGTGATAGGTAGGCTAGTTGTCGTCGTAGCAGTAATAGTGCCGTTACAATTATCAGTTGCTGTAGGAGCAGCAGGCGCATTTGAAGCATTCACTTCACATTGTGCAGTTACATCAGCAAGAGTCGCTACATCTGCAACAGGCGCCATAGTATCATCAATAATGACATTTTGCGTTTGTGTAGCGATATTGCCATTGCCGTCATCATAAGTCCAAGTAATGATAGTAGAACTCGTGATAGGTAGGCTAGTTGTCGTTGTAGCAGTAATAGTGCCGTTACAGTTATCGGTCGCCGTAGGTGCAACAGGCGCATTTGACGCATTCACTTCACATTGAGCAGTTACATCAGCAAGAGTCGCTATATCTGCAACAGGCGCCATAGTATCATCAATAATGACATTTTGCGTTTGTGTAGCGATATTCCCATTGCCGTCATCATAAGTCCAAGTAATCGTTGTCGAACTCGTGATTGGCGTTGTTGTCGTAGTGGTTCCCGTAACACTGCCGATACAATTATCAGTTGCCGTAGGCGCAGTAAGTGTAGTAATTTCACACTGAGCAGAAAGCATCGCTAATGTCATCACATCTGGTACAGGCACAGTAGAATCGTTAATAGTTACGGTTTGATCTTG
>CALDCO010000210.1 GCA_937937185.1 uncultured Flavobacteriaceae bacterium | reverse complement strand
AATAAAATAGCGAATGCTACGGTAAAACCAGAAAGTAAACTTCTGGTTCTATTCATATTTATACTTTGAAATATTTCTCGCCAAAGATCGATATCAAACATATTGAGAAGCTCTTACTTGTTCAACAAATGTATCCTCCATAATAACGCCATCTCTTAATCGCACAATACGCTTACACATATTTGCAATATCTTCTTCATGGGTGACCATTAAAATGGTTTTGCCTTCATCGTTTAGTGATTGAATAAAAGCCATAATTTCGTATGACGTTTTGGTGTCTAATGCGCCTGTAGGCTCATCTGCCAATAATAACTTGGGGTTGGCGGCCAAAGCTCTAGCGATGGCGACACGTTGTTTTTGCCCTCCAGACAATTCATTTGGCAAATGGGATGCCCAATCTCGCAATCCCACTTTTTCTAAATGAAATAAGCCTTTTTCAATGCGTTCTTTGCGTTTTAAACCTTGATAATATAAAGGTAAAGCCACATTATCTAATGCATTTTTGTAATTAATGAGATTAAAAGATTGAAATATAAACCCAAGAAATTTATTTCTATAGATCGCTGCTTTCTTTTCGGTAAGGTTTTTAATAGGGACGTTATCTAAAATGTAATTGCCCTCATCGGCTTCATCTAACATGCCAATAATATTTAATAAGGTAGACTTCCCAGACCCAGAAGACCCCATTATGGCGACCATTTCACCACTTTCAACCGACAGATCTATTCCTTTTAATACATGAAGACTTGAATCACCTATGGGATAAGACTTGTGAAGCTTCTCGATTTTTAGCATAGCTAGTGTTTTTTGATTGAAGCGATTTCTGATCGCGATATCAATATGACTACAAAGGACAAAATTTGTTACATTAATTATTAAAATATTTTGTTAAAAAATTAAAATAATTATTTTGATATTAAAGTAATAATTCAATACAACCGAAGTCATTAGCCTAAACCTGCTTAATGGCTCATAATAAACGGCTATTTATGATGGTGATGTGATTCTGAAATATCTCGAAGATTCGAGACAGAATGACGAAAATTAATGGATATTATTAATCGTAGGACATCATTTGATATTGAGGCGATATTATTTTAAACTTTAAAATCGAGATAAGAAAACGCGCTTATTTTGATTTGACATATTTTCGATATACAAAATAACCAATACCAAAAACCAAGAGGTAAGGTATCGCCATTAAATACACAATACCATTGTTAATACCTTTAGCCGCGCTTTGGCTTTCTTCACTTTCTAAAACCGCTCTACACATGGCGCATTGCGCATTGGTCTCTGTAAAAAACAGAAAAAAGAAAACAAAGAAAAGGATCTTGTATTTCACTGGTTTGTATTTATTTTTTTAGGTTCAGATGGAATTGCCATATTGTTCCTCATTATTTTATTTATTTGGGCTTATTTCCTGTAAAAAAGTTCTTCATTGCGCTTTAACAAATAGGAATTAAACATAATAGGGCGATATCATTATATACACCACAACGCCCGTTATTGCGACGTATAGCCACAAGGGAAATGTAATTTTTGCTATTTTTTTATGCCGCTCGAAGTTACTAGTAATCGCTCGAACATAGGTAATTAACACAAAAGGAATTACTACGATGGATAATACAATATGCGTTAATAATATGAATAAATACACATATCTTATGGCGCCTTCACCTCCAAATTTTGTAGAATCACTAGTCATATGATACGCAATATACATGAGTAAAAACAATACAGAGAGCAGTATCGCAAATTTCATTAAACGCTCATGTAAAGCTCTATTTTTATTCTTAATTGCCCAAACCGCAACTAATAAAACCAAGGCAGTTAATCCGTTTATTGTCGCATAAATTGGAGGTAAAAAGCTTAATGGCTTTATATCGAAACCCAAGTCGCTAAGTTTTATTTTAAAAAGGGCAGCTACTGCTACTGGAATGAGTATTGAAAGCGCAATAATCCATTTATTGTATTTTTTTTCTTCGGAAGTGAATGGCTTACTCATTTAATAGTTTCTTAATATCCTCTTTCAACATCGTTATTTCTTGCTCATTGCCGTCTTCATCATACTTTTCTTGTTCACTAATCACTCCTTTATAAAAGATTTTTGGGTTTCCAAAAGCATCGGTTCGCGATCTAATAAATCCGTTTTTATCAATTAAGGCGAAATCGCCTGAGTGTTCAAAGCCCATTTCATCATCTTCTACTTTTCCTACAAAAATATTAAACCCTACATTGGCTAAATTAAAAACAGTTTCTTCTGAAGCGGTTAATAAATTCCAATCGGGATCGGTAATTTTATAGCGCGCAGCATAGGCTTTTAAAACATCTGGAGTATCGACCTCTGGCATTATAGAAAACGAGGCGATTCCAAAATTATCCTCATTTTTAAAATGGTTTTGTATGTCGACCATATTTCTATTCATTCTAGGGCATATGGTCGGGCAAGTCGTAAAAAAGAATTCAACCACATACACTTTGCCTTCATAGTCTTTATTCGTAATCGTTTTGCCCTCTTGGTTGGTAAAACTAAAAGCTGGTACTTTTTTGGGTTTCCCGTTTAATTCTATATATTTTAGACCGGATGTTCCATGCTTTGCCTTCGCAATTGCGATACTTCGCGAATCGTCTCTAACAACATCGTCACCTTTAATGCGATTTACTATTTTAGGAATAAAAATAATTCCGAATACTAAAATAATAAAAGCAATGCCTATGTAAGAATAGTTATTTTTACTCATAAAATCTGTTTCTTTTACCCGCCTTTTAAATCACTTGCCCGTCTGGAAGACGAATCAAAATCACCTTTTCGTTTTTCTCGATACTCAGTAAATAAAACGCGTAAATCTTCACTCATTTTATTTTTTAATACTGATACCTGAGCACAATTATAAGCTGTTAAAGGATAAATTTTCGCTTGTTTTTCTATTTCTTTTTTGCTTCTATCGTCTAAACGCCCTCGCTGGTTTAAATCTTTATCAATAATAAACACATTTGTTGTACTTAAGGTATCATCTAATACCGCGGTGGTCCTAAGTGAATTAAATAAACGGCGAATGTCGTTTTCATTAGCATATATAAATTGCCAATACGCTAGTGGCCTATGCTTTCCTAATTCTTGTTTTAATCGCTTCGCTTTAGCCTCTGCAGATTCTGGAACAAGCACCACGATTTGAAATTTTTTAAAGCCTTGAAATTTATTATAAACCATTTCTTTAAGATTAGAAGCTTCAGTGATTAACTTTTCAGGATCGTTTCCTAAAAAGCCTAAAACTGTTAAATGGTCTTTTAAAACAATGTCTTTATTCGTGTTCGATATTAAATTTTCAAGATCTAAAACATTTTCTTTCACAATTTCTAAAGCGTAATAATTGTGTTTAGCCGGATATAAAAAAAGAAGGAAAACAACGGGAAGAAAGAACAGAATCCCTAATACTAAATTCCTTTTTATTATCTTTTTTTCCATAACACAAAAATAAAAAAAGGCGACTTATTAAAGCCACCTTTTAACTATATTTTATTGTTATTCTATTATTTAGAAATCGCGTTTGATAAAGCCTTCTTTATACACGTCGAATACATAACCGCCTTCTTGCAGTAAGATAAAGATTAAATAGCAAATTAAGAAAACCGCTGTCCATACTACCATACGCCTCAAAGCAGGGGTTTCATCTCGCATGTGCATAAAATCCCAAGTAATATAATACGCTTTAACTAGGGTTAATATAATGAATATCCAGTTTAAACCTTTCATCCCTAGAACTTGGCTCATTAAGCTCTCAGGTTTGTATATTCCTAATAAAACTTCGATAGCAGTGACTATCGTTAGAAATATTAATACCCCCCATATTTTTTGAGTATTGGATTTAAATTTAAGTAGTCCTCTAAATATCGCCAGTTTATGTTCGTGTGCCATTTTAAAATCTAATTTTTGAAATTATACTAGGTAGAAGAATGTAAATACAAATACCCAAACCAAATCTACAAAGTGCCAGTAAAGCCCTACTTTTTCAACCATTTCGTAACTTTTACGTTTCTCGTAAGTACCTAAAATGACATTAAAGAATATAATAATATTAATAATTACCCCAGAGAATACGTGAAATCCGTGAAACCCAGTAATAAAGAAAAAGAAGTCTGCAAATAACGGAGAGCCATATTCATTAACATGAAGATTGGCGCCTTGAACTACCAGCTGACCATTCTCTTTAATTTGTTTTAAAGATTCTGCTCTGGATAATACTGTTTTCTCGCCTTCGCTATTTATAATTTGGCTTCTTACTAATATATTGTTATGAGAAGCTAATCCTTTGGCAACTTCCGCTACAGTATAGTCTGGCAATGTGCCTTCAGAGAAAAACCATAAACCATTTTTACGTTCGTGTTGTACTCTATCTTTGTATTGGCTTGTTGCTGCAAAATCGCTAACCGCAACACGTTTAAACACCTTCTTACCGTCCTTTTGCACATATTCTCCAAACTGTAAAATATTGCCTCCCTTAGTTTGTACAGCTCCATAATCGCCTTTAATAAAGGTTCCCCATTCCCATGCTTGAGAGCCAACAAAAATTAAGCCGCCTATTATGGTAAGGAACATGTACCATGTTACTTTCGTTTTTTGCATATGGTGTCCAGCATCTACTGCTAATACCATGGTTACAGAAGACATGATTAAGATAAAGGTCATAAACGCCACATAAATCATAGGGAAATTTCCATGAAAAAACGGAACGTGAGTAAACACCTCATCTGCTATTGGCCAAGAGTCTATAAATTTAAATCTTGAAAAGCCATAGGCCGCTAAAAATCCTGAAAATGTTAAGGCATCAGATACGATAAAGAACCACATCATCATTTTACCATAACTCGCTCTTAATGGTTTACTTCCCCCACCCCAAGCTTTACCTTCTGTACCAGTAGTCGCAACTGTACTCATATAGTTAATTGGTTTTTTTTATAGGTCACAAAAATAATGATTTTATTTATCTAAAGAAACATCCTGGTCTAAAATTTAAATCGTAAAATCAATAATTTAATCCCCGTTTTTTTGTTCTTTTAATCCTTTTATTTCATAAAATAGAGAAACAGAAACAGGTATATCCACAGCGCATCTACGAAATGCCAAAACGTTCCTGCGAGCTCAAAACCTAACATGGCTTTAGGGCTGTATTTTTGTTTAAAATGATTATAAATTACAACTAACAAACATATTAAGCCTGCTATAACATGAAGGATATGTACAAAAGCAATCAAGAAAATATAAGACGCTTTAGGATCGCTTGTTGGCCCTGTTAAATAAAAGCCTTCGGCCATTAATTCTCCAAAACCTAGAAGCTGTACATAAATAAACACAGACCCTAAAATAAAAGTGAGTACTAAAAACAATGTTGTCGCTTGCCTATTCCCTTTTGAAAGTGCTCGTTTTGCGATAATAAATGTGATGCTACTTACTATGATTATGAATACACTAGTAAAGAATATATTTGGAAGCCTCAAATTTTCAGACCAATCTGGCCTCGAACTACTTACTATAAAAGCACTTGTTAAACCAGCGAAAGACATAATAAGGGACCCAATACCAAAATAAAGCATCATTTTTTTTGCCCTACTATTCTTTTCTTCTATACTCCCTTGGGTTAAATCCATAATCATCGAATAAATTTGTCGGCTACATAGACTATTTGAAGCAATGTAATGTAAGACACACTGGCTAGCATTAATTGTTTTGCCGCTTTTTCTGTCATTTTTTTAAATAATTCTAAGGCATAATACAACATAAATAAGCCCAATAACAACACAATAATAGCAGCAGGTATAGACAATTTAAGCGCGCCTGTTATTCCTAAAACAGGAACCAAAGAGATTAAAACAGTCCATACGGTATACATGATCGTTTGTACTGCGGTTCCTTTATCCTGTTTCCCGGTAGGCAACATAAAAAAGCCGCCTTTTTTATAGTCGTCATACAAAAACCAACCAATGGCCCAAAAATGTGGAAACTGCCAAAAAAATTGCACGGCAAATAAAGTGCCTGGCTCAATACCAAAATCGTCTGTAGCAGCAACCCACCCTAACATAAATGGAATCGCTCCAGGAAAGGCCCCAACAAAAACGGCTAATGGCGTTTTGGTTTTTAAAGGGGTATAAACGCAGGTATATAAAAATATTGAGATGGCGCCAAACAATGCCGTTTGCGCATTAATAACATAAAGAATGGCAATCCCCAAAATGGTGAAAATGCTTGCAATCGCAAAAGCGGTATTTACACTCATTCGTCCTGCAGGAATGGGGCGATTTTTAGTACGATTCATAAGCGCATCTAAATCACGCTCAATAATTTGATTAAACGCATTAGAAGCCCCTACCATAAAATAGCCTCCCAATGCCAATAATGCTAAAATTTTAAAATCTACTGTTTCTACACCAAGCAAATAACCCGCTACAGAAGAAAAGACAACACTTAATGCCAAGCGCATTTTCGTAATTTCTTTAAAATCTGAAACAATAGATGTTTTAGCCATCGCTGTTGTTGCTGTACTCAAAACTATACCTTTAGTTTGCTCTCTTTTTATCTCAACTCTTTGGGAGTGCAAAGATACTTTATAAAACTAAATTCACCAATGCTTTTATGTGCCGTTTTTTTGTCTACTGGTTTATATTTGAAGAAATTATGCTGTTTACTAGCATTGAACTGTAAGTTTATATGCCTCAAGGGGACTATTCTTTTTTAAAGACCATTTCATGAAAATTCACAAACCACTTATACTCATAGCTACTTTAGCGCTTTCAGCATCCATAAATGCTCAAAATTTTAAGGATGTTACTATAAAAACTACAAAGCTCTCAGATCATGTTTATCTATTGGTTGGGGCTGGTGGAAATATTGGGATTTCGGTAAGTGATGATCAGGTTTTTGTTATAGATGACCAATTTGCACCACTAACCGAAAAAATTGTAGCAGCTATAAAAAAACTTAGTGATGCGCCTATAACCTACGTTGCCAACACGCATTTTCATGGCGACCATTCTGGCGGTAATGAAAATATGGCAAAACTTGGTGCTACTATTATTGCCCATAATAATGTTAGAAAACGATTAGAAGAGACTCCTAAACGCGATGGGTCGGCAAACCCCAAAGCGGCACTACCAGTTATTACTTTTAATGATAAAATGAATTTGCATATAAACGGTGAAAAAGTAATGATTTTTCATGTCGATAATGCACATACCGATGGTGATGCCTTACTTTATTTTACTGAAAGCAATGTGTTACATACTGGAGACACCTATTTTAAAGGTTGGTATCCTTATATCGATTTAAAATCTGGCGGAAGCGTAGATGGTTATATTGAAGCCGTAAAATTAGGGCTAATGCTTGTTAATGATGAGACAAAAATTATTCCTGGGCATGGCAAGCTTTCTAACAAAGCAGAATACAAAGTGTATTTAGAAATGCTAGAAAGTCTTAAAACGACCATTTTAACTGAAATTAATAAGGGCAAAACGGAAGATGAAGTTGCTGCTAATGAAACGTTAACTAAAACATATGATGATCTAGGTTTCAGTTGGAATTTTATTACTTCTGAAAAAATTAGACGTGTTTTTTATAAGAGTTTAAAAAAGTCGTATTAGTCCATTTCTTATTATTCTGAATGCATTTCAGAGTGAAAAAAAACTCATTAATACTAATTTATGATAAAAACCCGTCATTGAAAATTCATAAATGCCTAAATTTAGAAATAAGCATTTGTGAATAATCAAGTTCAGGTTAACCATGAATATTCTAATGATACAGTTATGAAAAAAAGCAAAATACTATTGACACTCCTTCTCGTTTTTGTTTTTTCTAGTTTTAGCACTACAAACTATAAAAAGGGTAAAGGCATTACCTTCTTTAAAGGCAGTTGGAATGAAGCGCTTATAAAGGCAAAAAAAGAAAACAAATTTATTTTTCTTGATGTGTATGCCAGTTGGTGCCCGCCTTGTAAAAAACTAAAGCGTACCAGTTTTAAAGATCCTGAGGTTGGGAATTATTACAATAAAAATTTTATTAATGTAACTATAGATGGTGAATCTGGCGAAGGTATAGAATTAGCCAGAAAATATGGCGTAAAAACCTATCCAACCCTTTTTATAGTTGACTATAATGGCCAAAAGCGTGCTAAATCTACAGGGTTTAAAAAACCTTATGTTTTAATAAATTTTGG
>CALDCO010000209.1 GCA_937937185.1 uncultured Flavobacteriaceae bacterium | reverse complement strand
GTGGCTTGGGGTAAAGCCGAATTGGATAAATTAGGTTTAGATAAAGTATGGATACAACCCGTAATGGTGCCAAAATGGGTAAGAGGAGAAAAAGAAGAAGCCTACTATAAAGCAAATGGTGAAACTAAAAAAGTAAATATTTGCGCCTTAGGAGGCTCTATAGCTACAAAAAAAGAAGGCTTAATGGCAGAAGTTGTTGAGGTTCAAGATTTTGAAGCCTTAGAAGCATTAGGGAAGTCTAAAATAAAAGGAAAGATTGTTTTTTATAACAGACCAATGCAAGCGGATTTAATTTCGACATTCTCCGCTTATGGTGGTTGTGTAAATCAACGTTATGCAGGGGCTAAGGAAGCGGCTAAATATGGGGCAATTGGCGTTATTGTTCGTTCTATGAATTTGCGTTTGGATGATTTTCCTCATACCGGAGGAATGTCTTATGGCGATTTACCCGTTAACGAGCGCATTCCCTCAGCAGCGATAAGTACAAATGATGCCGAGGCACTATCTTCAGCATTAAAGGCACATAAAGATTTAAAATTCTTTTTTAAGCAAAGTTGCGAACAAATGGAAGACGTGCAATCTCATAATGTTATTGGAGAGCTTACTGGTAGTGAATTTCCAAATGAATATATGGTGGTAGGCGGCCATTTGGATTCTTGGGATTTGGGAGATGGTTCGCACGACGATGGTGCTGGCGTTGTACAATCTATGGATGTAGTACGACTATTGAAAGAAAGCGGAATAAAACCTAAACGCAGCATAAGGGTTGTGTTATTTATGAATGAAGAAAACGGGTTAAGAGGTGGAAAAGAATATGCTCGTGTAGCTGAAGCGAACAATGAAAAACATGTTTTTGCTCTAGAAAGTGATGCAGGAGGGTTTACACCCAGAGGTTTTTCTTTCGACTGTAGTGACGCTAATTTTAATCAAGTGCTAAGTTGGAAGCCATTATTTAAACCCTATTTAATTCATTATTTTGAAAAAGGAGGAAGTGGCGCAGATATTGGTCCGCTAAAAAAGGACAGTAATGTTTTGGCGGGACTAAGACCAGATTCTCAGCGTTATTTCGATTATCATCATGCAAGTAACGATACTTTTGATGCAGTGAATAAGCGTGAGCTTGAATTAGGGGCAGCCACAATGACAAGTTTAGTGTATTTATTCGATAAATATGGGACTAATCCGCTTTCAGGAACTAAGACCATTAAAAATTAATTATAAAATAACTATGAAAAGTAAAATATTGATCCCCGTGTTGTTATTTACACTAATACTAAATGCTCAAGACGATAATATTCCTTATTATGAAATCCCAGATTATTCTGAAACGTTTACAGCAGGAACTGTAGCAGCAAGACAAGTAGACGCTTTAGGGTTCCGATTTTATTGGGCTAGTGAAGGATTAACCGAAAAAGATTTGTCCTACAAACCCAATGACAGTGTTAGAACCACAGGCGAAACGATCGATCATATTTACGATTTAGCCTTAATTGTTTTAAACTCTACGTTAAAACAACCGAACTCCAAAAAGGATAAGCCCGATTTGTCCTTTAGTGAGAAGCGTAAACAAGCCCTATTAAATTTAAAACAAGCGGCTGAGATACTCAGAACTAGTACGGATATTTCACAGTTTAAAATTATTTTTGGAGCGCGTGA
Source organism: uncultured Flavobacteriaceae bacterium (assembly GCA_937937185.1). GTDB lineage: Bacteria > Bacteroidota > Bacteroidia > Flavobacteriales > Flavobacteriaceae > JAHDGB01. Next base: position 1,199 of record CALDCO010000209.1, on the reverse strand, counting down.
GATTCCTTTTTGGAATAACATTAATGGTCCAATTGCAGATGCAATATGGCATTGCGGACAACTAGCGTCTTTTAGAAGAGTTACAGGTAATCCAATAAATTCTAAGGTTAATCATTTTACTGGAAAAGTAAAAAGCTAGTGCATGCATCCAATACTGCATCAAATACATCCAGTGTTGCCTGTGCAAAATGTACTTGAAGCCTTATCATTTTATGTGAATAAACTAGGTTTTAAAATCGCGTTTGCAGACGATAGTAAAACTCCTAGTTACGCAGGCGTAATAAGGGATCATATAGAGATTCATTTAAGAACGCACGACGCTAAAGAATGGGAATTAACAGTGGAAAGACCAATGTTGCGTATTGTCGCTCAAAACATAGACTATTTATTTCAAGAATATAATTTCAAAAACGTTTTTCCAAAGGATACAAAGGTAAAAATAACCGAATGGGGAACCCGAGAATTTGCTTTTTACGACCCCTATAAAAACGGATTAACTTTTTATGAAAATCATTTAACTAGGCGCAATTAACCCCGCTTTAAGTTGTTTCCGGTATTGTTTTATAGTTAATGTACTCCCATCATGACTCCAACCCGGAGCTGCAAAAATGTACATAAACTTGTGATACCAATTCTTAGATTTTTTTAGATCTCTCCAAATGTCTCGATATTCGTGCGTTAAAATAACCAAGGGGTTGTAGGAATTTGGCGGGTGAGTCACGCCATATTTAATCTCTATATTTTCATCGAGTTCCTTCCAAGTCCCGAAAATTTTATCGAAAATATTGAGAAACCCACCGTGATTCTTGTCCATATATTCTATATTTTGAGCGTGGTGCACTTGATGCATCGTATGGGTATTAAATATTTTTTCAATAAATCCCATTTTAGGAATATATACCGTGTGTAATTGAAATTGCCATAAGGCCTCAATTCCCAAACAAACGACAACCATTTCTGGCGGAAAACCAATTGCAGGAATCCACATGTAAAAAAACGGCTTATAAAAAATGGTAAACCATCCATTCCTTACTGCAGTTCCTAAGTTAAAATTATCTGAAGAATGATGAACCACATGCGCAGCCCATAACAAACGTATATTATGGTTTTGACGGTGAAACCAATAATAGCTAAAATCATCTAAAAGTTGACAAATTAGCCAAACATACCAAGCATAACCAAATGATTTCCAACCCATA